>NZ_JBEYZW010000030.1:0-79087 GCF_040646215.1 Streptomyces sp. NPDC046215
CGCGGGCACGGCGCGCTTGGCGTCGCGCAGATCGATGATCTTCTGCCACAGGCGAGCGCGCTCCGCTTCGTCGGCCGCGGCTCGGTGGCGAGCGATGTACTGGGCGCTGAGCTGGGACTCGGCCTCGGCGAACTCCTCGTACACCATGGCTGTCGGCGTGTTCTCGTACGGGTCGGGCTGCTGAGCGGAAGCACTCAAGGGACGTCGTCTCCTGTAGTGAGTGGGCGTGGTCAGACGGTCTGGGTCTCGGAGTGGTGAGCCTGGTACCAGTCGAGGAAGGCGGCCACCGACCCATCGAAATCGGTGCGGATGAGGGTGTGGAGGGCCCGCTGGTCGTGCCCCGGGCGCCATTGGGTCCGGGTCGGTTCCCCGCAGCCGCACCGGCAGGGCAGGTTGTCGAACTCGTCGTCGGAGAAGTAGGTGACCGCACTACGGACCGCGTTCGGGGTGGGGTCGGGCTGGTCGACGTAGCGGTCGTGGACCGGATTTCCGGACGGCAGAATGCGGCCGGCGAAGGCGCGCCGGCCCTGCTCGTCTTGCTCCCAGCGCTCGATGGCAACGGCCATGACGACCAGGCCGGTGTTGCGGCTCACTACAACAGCGAACTTCTCGTTCTCTGCGGCCTCGGCGAGGACCCACCAGCCGCGAGCGGCGTTGAGGACTTCAAGCGGGCTCATCGTGGGGTCGTAACCGCGCAGTTCGCGGGTGAGGAACGGGTGGTCGTCCGGCTCATACAGGCGTGCACCGGGGCGGATCCGCAGCATGGATTCTCACACCTTTCCTGGGTGACGGTCTGGTCCAACCATATCGAACGATCGGCTATACCGCTACGGGGATTGATTGATATGGGTCCCGGTAGCCCTCAGCGGAGTTGTTGAGATCCCGGGCGCAGGCCACGCCATGCTCCGGGGCGCTGGCGACGTCGTACCCCCGGGCTGTCGTCGAGGAGCCGGTCCAGGGCGGTGATCGAGGCGTACGTCGTCACGCCCCGGTTCTCCCGTACGGGCACGTTCCGATCGCCTCGGCTACGAACGGCGTCGGCGCAGGAGGATACCCAGCAGCGGTGTCAGTTCCTTCAGGACGCGGGGAACGGCTGCTGGATCGGCGCGGCGCAGGGCGGTGCAGGCGATCATGGTGATCGCGCCAACGACCGCGAGGACTACGAGCGCAGCAGCAATGATCAGAGGCGTGGACATGGTCCGTCTCCGGGCTCGGATGTAGGGAAAATGCCCGCCCGTGCAGGTGGGAGGCCCAAGGGGCGGTTCGCTCCTGCACGGCAGAGGCACCGTGACTTCGTCAGTGCACACGGAGAAGAAGACCCGAGGTCGCCGTTGCGAATCTAGAGGTGCGGGCGTTGCGCTCCGGTGCGGATGCGCGCAACACCGTTGCGGCCGAGGGATGGGATTCAGGCTTCGCCGTGTTCCAGGGCGCCGGCGACGTCGCGGCCGAGGTCGTAGCCGGGGGAGTCGTCCAGGAGTTCTCGGCGCCGGTTGTAGAGCTGGGTGGTGCGGGCGTCCTTGTGATCGGCCCACTGCTGCACCTTGTCGGGGCGGGCGCCCGGCTTCGCCAGGGCGTGAGTGACCGCGTCGCCCTTCACGCCGTGGGGGCCGCGCAGCGGCAGCCCGGCGCGTTGGGCGAGGGACTGGAGCAGCCGCCACACGGCCGGTTCGTCGAGCTGGCCGCCGGACGCGGTGCAGAACAGCCAGCCGGTGGTGCGGCCGTTGAGGTATTCCATCAGCGCGTCCCAGGTCACCGGCGGGATCGGCTTCTTCTTCCGGCCGCCGCCCTTGACCTTCTCCAGGAGCAGCACGCGGTGCCCCTTGTCGTAGCCGAGGTCTTCGACGCGGGCGTTGAGCAGGGAGTTGATGCGCAGGCAGCAGGTGTAGAGCGTGAGCAGCAGGGCGTACGCGCGCTTGCGGTAGGCCGCGACACGGTGCTCATCTCGGGCGACGGCCACAAACCGGGCCCACTCGGCCTCGGTGTACCCGGGGGTGGGGGAGTACGTCGGGTCGACGTAGGGCCGTTGCACGGCGTCGAAGGGGTTCTTCACCCCGTCGTCGCTCACCTTGTCCAGGTAGACGAAGAACGAGGAGGCCGCCGACAGCGCGTTCTTGCGCGAGGCGTCCGAGTACGGCTTCCCGGCCCGGACCATCTCGCCGCGCCGGCCGCCCTTGACCCGCACCCACGTCGGGGTGGTCTCCAGGTACAGCCGGAAGGTGTCGGCGAGGACGAACTTCACGGCCATCGGGTGCTCGCCGTGCTCCCGGGCGAACTCCTCGAAGACCTTGAAGCCGCGGGCGTAGGACTTCTGCGTGTTGACCGAGCGCTGGTGCGCGATCCACGCCGCGGCGAGCGTCGGCAGCACATCGTCCTCGCCGTACAACTCGATCAGGTGGTCGTAGAGCCTGCGCGCGTGCTCGGGCCAGAGGTCGCGCGGGTCGCGCCGGACGGTGGTGAGCGCCGCCCGGGGCGAGCGGGCAAGCACCTTGCCCGGCATGTCGGGCGATTCACCCGATTCCGGGACGTTCTGATCCGGCGTCAGCATAGGCACAGGATAACTGTAATTATCCTGTGCGTTTGGGAAGATGGCATGAGGGGTGGAATCTGGTCCGCTGGCGAGAACCCGCAGGCGCCTCTCTGCGGGCCTTGCGTGTCCGTCGAGGCCCGATCGCACCGGCCCTCCCGCGTTCGGCCGCGAGAGGGCCGGTTCTGCGGGTCGCATTTCTGGCGGTCCAGGCGGAAATTACTCTTTGGTCGTATTGTCGTTGACCGGCGGCAGCTCCCGCAGCACCAGGGCGCGCGACATCGCCGGCGCGGCACGGCGCGCAAGTTCGCGGCGCTTACCGGGCGCGTCCTCCGCCCGCAGCGCCACCCCGAGCAGCTCCAGCCACCGCGCCTCGGCGGCCCGGGCCGCCAGCACCCCAGCCACCGCCTCCTCCACGGTCGGGGGGTGGTCTACGCCTAGACCACCCGCCGACGGCACCGCCTCTGACGGGTCCTGGTCCACGTGTGGACCAGTCGGGTCGGCGACGGTCCCTGACGCGGGGTGGCCTACGTGTGGACCATCACCCTCTTCGGGGGCGCCGCGGCCCGGCGGGTCGCACTCCTTGTGCGAGCCGTAGCGGAACGGCCGCGCACCGGTGAGCAGCTCCTCGTGCCCGTCGACGAGCTTGCGCAGCCGGGTCGCGTACCAGTCGGTGTGGAGGTCCTGGACCTCCCAGTCCCGGGCCCGCGGCCACGCATCCGCCTCGAGCCCGGCCATCATCGCCACGTACAGCGGATGCCCCCACTGCCGGGGGGACTTCCCACAATCCTGCTCGCACACCGCACACATCACCGGCCACGGGTCCTTGAACACACCCTGCGGGAAGTCGTCCGAGTGCACCAGCACAGCCAGCACCCCTGCTTCGGGGCGCGCCGCGTCGATCAGGACCTGCATCGACGGGCCGGGCAGCCACGTCTGCACCAGCGTC
Organism: Streptomyces sp. NPDC046215; assembly: GCF_040646215.1. Lineage (NCBI taxonomy): Bacteria > Bacillati > Actinomycetota > Actinomycetes > Kitasatosporales > Streptomycetaceae > Streptomyces > Streptomyces sp. NPDC046215. The sequence continues at coordinate 3,474 of NZ_JBEYZW010000030.1, forward strand.
GACCCGCACTTCGAGCAGAACGGCACCGAGAGATCCAGCCCCCGCCGCCGGCGCACCTTCGCGCCCTCGCTCGCCCGGCGTGCAGCCGGCTTCCTCCTGCGACGTCCCGCCACACGACCACCTCCCGGCCGAGCAGTCTAGGGAAGGGCCGCCAGCCCAAGGCCCGGGGCTGGCGGCCCGGCGTCTGGGTGACGTGCCCGGCGTGTGGGACGGACCACGGTCTGCGCACCGAGGACAGTGGTGTTGGGCCGCCCCCGGGCCCTACACCATCAGGAGTGGGAGAAGCCGGTGACGTTGACGACCGAGTGCACCACAGGCGATGAACTCGCCGAGAACCTGCTGCGCGGCATCGGCAACGAGCAGATGAGGGCAGCGACCCGCCTCCTGGGAGCACACCGCGACGGCTACTGGCTCCGGCGCTTCCTCGACGACCGGGAGCTCGCCGAGGCCGTCAACCAGCCGTGCCAGTTCATCGACCGGGCTGACACAAGCCCCTCGGTGGACTGGAACGCTGTTGCCCTGGTCCTGGTCACCCAGCCATGGGTGCTGAAGTGCTCCGGCAGCGAACAGGCCGTGCTGGAGTTCGCCGCGTCACTCGTCGGAAAGACCAGCGTGAACCTGCACAAGGCAATCAACGCGGCCGACGAGGACGAGTTCGAACGCATGCTGCGGGCGATGCGTCAGGCTGCCTACGGCGACGTCGCCTGACCTTCACCGCGCAGCCCGCCGCCCGCGACGGACCACGGAGCCCAGGGGGCTTCGGTGGTCCAGGGGTCAGGGACCGGCGATGAGCCACAGGATCAGCGCGGCGTCCAAGTCCCGGTTATGGCGGTAGACGATGGTGATGCCGCGTCCGCCGGTCTGCTCGGGGAGCAGGTCGATGGCGTACGACTGCGAGCGCGGATCGGCGTCCGGCAGTCCGCGGGCATGGTCGGGGGTCGGGTCTTCCTCTAGGGAGGCCCGCACCGACATGACGGCCGTCCGCTCGCCGACGCTGAGGTCGCCCCGCAGGATCTTCTCGGCGGCGTCGCTGTAGAACGCGTGGGTCACCGGGTGTTCCCCTCGGCCATCTTCTGACCCAGCTCGAAGGCGACGTCCTCGCTGGGGCGCATCAAGGCCGCCATCGCCTGTGGGTCGCACCGCAGCATCACCCGGTGCCGGTACGCCTGGGTGATCTCGCGGACGCGGGTGAGGTCGTCCAGGTCCGCGTCCTCCAGCTCCTGCTCGAAGGACTGGAGGTCGCCGGGGAACCCCCAGACCCCCAGGGCGGTGCGCAGCTCGGCGAGCGTGCGCATCGGCGGTACGACGTCGTGGTGCTCAGGTTGTGCGGTCATCAGGGCCTCCCTCATGGCGTGCGTCGAGTGTCCCATTACGCCTGCCGGGCGGTCAGGGGGACAAGCAGCGACAGCCGCCGGGCTGGTGCTGCTCCCACCGGAACAGCGCGGCCAGCTGCCTCAGCTATCTATGGTCCGGTGCCCATCTGTGCAGGTCAGAGCGCAAGTCGCCGATGTAGGCACGTGAGGCAAGTTGGCGCTGGGCAGCGGTTCGGCTGTCCCGCCTGGACCTCTAGCTTTGATCCCCATTCTGAGGGGTCCCGGGCTCCACGTCAGCGTCCTCAATGTCCAGGCCATTAGGGGCCAAACGATCACGGAGCCGGGTGTATCGCTGGTGTGCCAGGCGGCGATCTCCGATCCCAGTGAGCGCTCCGATCTCGTCCCAGGTGAAATCCTGCTTAGCCCGAGCCAGGAGCATGAGTTCATCGAACTCCATGCTGCGTCGAGCACGGGACAGCAGCCGAAGCGCGGCCCGGAGGTCCTCGGTGTCAACGTCCGGACGCTGACAGTCGACCGCCTCAGCCACGGTTGAGACGGCGGTGAGAGGAGAGAGCGGCTGGGTGCCAAGCCTACGGGGCCGCACCCCCGCGATCTCGTGCGCGAAGGCCCGAAAGCGGCGGGTAAGGCGGTCCACATCGGCCTGATATGCCTCGCGCTGGGCGTTGGTCATCGTCATGCCGTCATCATATTGAGGACTCAAGGCTTTGTCATCAATATGATGACAACTCACTCTCGTGCGCGAGGGGCCGGCCGGGAGAACCCGGAGTTCGCCGCAGACCCAGCCGAGGCCGCCGCCGTGCTACGCCATCGGTGACCAAGGCGCGAACGTCCCTCACATGCCCAACGTGCCTGAAACGGTGGAGATATGGGTGAGGCGCGTGCGAAAGATCCTCCTTGGCTCACATGCCTGACCCTCGTTAGGCACCCTAGATAACAGCACGAGCACGGGGTCACTCACCGGCCGGCTCCCGCCGCCGGGAGCAGACGGCAGCGCGGGGTGGAGGGGATGCTGTGGGTCACGCGGGCAGTCTGCCCGATCTCGGCCGCGCCCCGGGCCCGGGGCGGCGGAACTAGCATTCGAGGCATGGACGGCATTCCCCGGGACCAGCTTCCCCGCGCCCTCGTCTGCCTGGAGGGCGACCAGGTCATCGAGGTGCGGGTGACCCGGCGCCGGCACTTCCGGGGCGAATGGTGGTACGACCTCCTCGTGAGGCTCCCGAGCAGGCGTGACACCCCGCGCGGGCCCGTCCCGGACGTCAAGGAGGTCGAATTCTCCGCCCGCCACCCCGACGTCCAGCCGATCGAGGGCGAGGATTACGCGGTCTTGGACCCGCCCCCGGCCGACGAGCGCCGCCGCTGGAGGATCTCCGAGGCCCCGCCTGGGAGCGCCTATGAGGTGGTCGTGCACCGGCTCGACTGCGCCCAGGGCGCCCTGTCCCAGAAGCTTGCCACCGATCGCGAGGCCCTGCGCATGCTGGCCGACCCGGAGGAGGCCGTCACCTGCGCGATCTGCCGCCCCGAAAACGTCCTCGGCCACCTCTTCGGCTGACCACGGCCCGGTGGTTGAGCGGTCAGCCCGCGATGGGGTGCTCCACCGTCGCGCTGATACGCCGGCGGATGGAGGAGGTCGTCCTCTCGGCCTGCTAGTCGCCCAGGCCCCTGGCCCAGAATTCGCTCGGACCGTGACCGGCGAACTCGGTCGCCTTGGCGATAGCGCGGTCGATTTCGGCGTCGTCGCCGCTGCCAACCGCAGCCCAGAGGCGGCCGAAGCCCGTGGCGCCGCGGCGGTAGACGACGATCTCGGCCTCGTCGTCGTCGGGCAGCGGCCAGGCCGGGAGCGTGGCCAGGTTCAGGCTCGTGAGGTAGTCGAGCGGGGCCATCCCGGGCCGCTCTGCGAGTGCGGCGCGGATCTGGCCTGCGGTAGAGATGACGGCCGCGTTGCCCACGGCGTTCATCAGGTTGATGGCCGCGGGGGCGTCCAGGTCCGGGCGCTGCTGCCGGCGGGCAGACCACGTGGCGCTCGTCCGGTGGGCGAGCCAGGTCCCGAGGGCGACGAGCTGTTCGGCGTCTTCGTGGGTGGCGCGGCCGGCCGCGACGGTGCGGGCCAGGCGAGCGGCCTCTCGAACGAGAGCGGCTCCGGTCGGCTGAACGGTCATGCCAGGTCCTCCAGTCGGTTATGAGGGCCCGGCGCGGCGCCGGGCCCCCGGTGTCCGGGTTGGGGGTCTCGCTGAGGGTGGTACGTCGGTGGTCTTCGCCGTGTCGGGTCCGTGGGAGGGCACGACCCCAAGGACCCGACACGCGGGTTGGTCTACTGCTTCCTGGGTGTGAACTCGGTGCCCCGTCCCTTGGACATCTCGATCAGTACGTCCCGGGCGGCCTGGCAGTCCCCGAGCGCGCGATGCCCACCGCCGAGCCGCAGCCACCGGCCGGAGCCCATCCACGCGGCGTACGCCTCCATCAGGCAGAACCAGCTGTCCCGGGGTTCCAGGTGCATCGGCTTCCGCCCCGCCCGGCGGATGTCACCGAGGACCACGGACCGGTCGAACTCCGCGTTGTACGCACAGACGACCCGGTCCTTGGTGACCTTGCGCAGGCGGGGCAGGACCCTGTCGAAGGGCCGCGCGTCGGCGACGTCCTCGTCACTGATGCCGTGCACCCAGCGGGCTCCCGCTGTGATCTTCTCGGTGGGCTTTACCAGGGTGTCCATCAGCTTCTTGCCGGTGGTGGCGTCGATGACGGCGATCTCGATGGTCTGCCCGTACAGGTCGGTGGTCTCGGTGTCGAGGATCACCGCCGTGTCGGGCTCCAGCAGCGCGCGGGCCTGCCGGGTGAGCCGCCCCCACTGCGGGCACAGGGTGATCTCGTCGGCGTAGCTGCCGGCCGCCGGGTCGGCGGCGAGCTCGTCCGCGACCTGATCCTTGCCCGGGGCGCCGTCGAGCCGCTCCCAGTCCAGTTCCCAACGCCCGGAGTACGGCGAGTTCCATGCCCACACGGTCACGCCGTGCCGGTCGGCCAGGGCCTGCGCGAACGCCTTGACCGTGGCGGCCCGGGACGGCGCCAGCTGCGCGTACTCGCGCAACGGCGAGGGGGCGCCCTTGGGCAGGCCCCGGACCGCTTCCCAGTCCACCCCGGGCAGATCGCGCAGGTCCTGGACGTCGCCGAGCCGGAACAGCGCCACGGTGACGGTGCGCCGCCCGGATCCGACCGGCCGCTCGTAGGAGCCGGCGGGCTTCACCCAGCCGGCGGCCTCGACGTACTGCCAGTCCGCCGGGTGCCGGATCTCCAGCACGTCGGCGGCGGCCTGAGCGGTGATGTACTGCTCGCCGGCGGCCTCCTCCGGGAGCCGGTCCACGTCCGCGATCAGGTACCGGCCGCCCCTGCCGACCGTGATCCGGCCCTCGGCGCCCATGCGCGCGATGTCGCGCCAGTGCCAGCCGATCCGCTCCGCCGCCGCATCCCGCGGCAGGCTCGCCGCCTCCCACGCCACCCGCTCGGCCACAAGCCCACGCACGAGCTCGGCATCGAGCGCGAGCGCATCAGCCGTCGCATACAGCGGATGGCCCTTGTACGAGTCACAGCAGACAAGGTGCTTCTGCGCGACAAGCTCGTTGACGTCGTCCGCTGTCACCGGCTCGTCGAGGTGCTGCGCCAGCAGGGCGGCGATCCGCCGCGCGCCCAGCGCCTCGGGCAGCGACTCCTGCGGTGCTGCCTCTACGAGGGTGTCCGTCATCGCTCCTCCGTGATCTGCGCGTGGTCGGGCATCGTGCCGGTGCCCAGGGGGCGGCGCTGCTCGGTGCGCCAGAGCAGCCGCAGGAACTTCACGGCCGCCGTTGCTGCGTAGCTGATGTCCACGTCAGCCCGGTCCACCATGAACGGCGGATGCCCGGGCACCTCCGCCCGCGCCACATCGACCCGCGGCCAGGGGATGAGGGCGTCGTGCTCGATGAAGCCGCCGAGTTCCTCGAACCCGACCTCGTCGTAGGAGCGGGAGAAGAGGTGGGGGCCGAGGAGGGTGACCGTCTGCCCGTCGGCGAGCGTCAGGGTGGCGGGGGGCTCGTTCACGGTGGGCCCCTTCACGCGAAGCGCACGCAGGCGACGACGGCCAGGAGTTCGCCGGCGTCAGCAGCCCGGTCTAGTGCGGTTCCGTCAGCGGCGTCCTTGACCGGCCCGGCGACGAGGACGTGCTCGGTGCGGTCGAGGAGATTCCACCAGTGCTCGGGCAGGGGCACGGTCTCTGCGGCGTCCCACAGGTGCGGCAGTTCGTCGTAGCCGTCGTCGGTGACGTGGGTGAGGCAGAGCAGGGACCGGGAGTCGATGTCGGCCCGTAGGCGCCAGGTGACGTCCAGCTCCGGCATCCGGCGCCGGTCCCAGGGCTTCCACTCGGTCCGGCGGCGCAGGTCCTCGATCCCGGCGCCCGCGGTCTCGCACTCCAGGGTGAGCATGGGCAGCGGCTGCCCGTCGGGCGCGAAGGCGCGGGTCAAAATCACCCGGTACCGCGGCACTCCGTCCGGGTCGTCAAGCAGGAGCCGGACCACCTTGAAGGGACTCTCAGGGGCCCCGTCGTCCGACACGGTCGCACTGCCCTGCGAGTCCGCATCCAGCGCCCGGGGCGTCAGCGGCGCGGCGCCGGCGGCCCAGTGGTCGAGCGCGTCCTCCAGGAGTTCAGCGGCCGCCGCGTCCGACAGCTGCTCAAGCGCGGCGAACGCCGCGGTGCCGTCACCGGACTCGGCGGCCGCCAGCGCCAGCGGCGCCCATAGGCGGGTCGCAGACGAAGCGAGCGGCGAGCGGGCGGCACCCCGGTTCAGGGGCAGCCCATAGACCGCGCCGGCGAGCACCGCGAGGGTCGGCCGGTCAGCGCTCACCTTCCGCGCCATCGACGTCTGGCAGGGCTCGCACCCCGCCCGGCACGCGGCCACCAGCCGCGCCGCGAGATCGGTGTCCGGTGTCCGGCCCGCCGCGTACGGCAGGTCCGCGAACACCGTCATGTCCGGCAGCGGGGTGTGCGTGTGCAGAGCGCCGGTGGCAGCTGCCTGATGTGAAGCACCAGTGCGCTCAGCCCGTCGGCGGGCACGCGTCTTCTTCCTACGGTTCTGAACCACGGCAGTTCTCTCCTCGAACAGCGCGCAGCGGTTACCCATGACCCGATGCACGCGAGCTGAGAAGGACTGCGCGGACATACGGAAGACGTCGCCGAAGTGCGCGACGGTGGTGCTCGCACTGATGCGCTCGGGCCCGGAAAAGGGGCCCGGCACACCTTCGTCCTCAGTGGCTCCCAGTCATGGGCTGAGGCGGGGCTTGGGCCGGTGCGCGGCCGTACGTCAAGACGATAGCGGCCGCCACTGACGGCCGTACCAGAAAACGTGCCAGCCACCGGCGAGGCCAGCCGATCGGCTCCCGTGAGCAGTAGCGCTTCCCGGCATGGCCCGTCCGCTTCCGGACGACCTGCCGATCGTTGAATCCGCGTGACGACCTTGCCGCTACGCGACGTTGAACTGCTCCTGGCCGAATACAACATCGGCGCCTGGACGCCAACCGCCTCCGAGCGCTCGCTCGCCGAGTCCCTGGCCTTCAGCGGCCTGTCGCCGTCCAGCCTCCGGGCCGGACTGCGCCAGGCCCCGCCTGGCCGCCTCTCAGACGTGCTGGCCCCGGTGACCGCCGCGATGGAGACCACCGCCGTGATCCCTTCCGAGGAGTTGCGTCCCCTGCGGCGGCTCCTGGACGCCGTCGCCCCTCCGCCGTGAACGGCCCGGCCACTGCCTGGGTACGTGACTTCGCGCCCAGCGGCCCTCACGGTGGTGGACATGACGCCAAGGAGGACTAGTCCCACTTCCCGCATCACCTGGGAAAACGTGCTGCTGCTCGCTCGCCGCATCATGGGCGAATACCCCCCGAGAAGCGTCACCCTTCGACAGGTCCACTACCGCTGCGCGGCGGCCGGAGCGATCCCCAACACCACGTCTGCCTACAAGCGGCTGTCGTCGCTGATCGCCCAGGAACGCCGGGCCGGCAGCTTCCCGGACCTGATCGACTCCACCCGCGAAGTGCATCGCCCGCAGGCCTTCGCCGACGTCGCCGACATGCTGCGCTGCATGCCGGACTCCTTCCGCCTTGACCGCAGGCGCGGGCAGGGGGTGAACCTGTACGTCGCGGCGGAGAAGGACACGCTGCGAGTGCAGTTCACCGGCTGGCTGGAGGACTACGGCATCCCCGTGGTCATCGCCCGCGGCTTCTCCTCCCAGAGTTACGTCCAGGACGTCGCTGCCGCCGTTCGGGCCGATGGCCGGGATGCCGTGCTCCTCTACGTGGGGGACCTGGACGCCTCAGGCGAGGACATTGAGCGGGATTGGCTTGAGCGCACCGCGTGCTGGGACCGCGTCGAGCGCGTCGCCCTGAACATGGCCCAGGTCCGCGAGCGGGAGATCCCGGCCGCGGTGGGCAAGCGCACGGACTCGCGGTGGCCGGCCTTCGCTGCCCGGCATGGGCTCGACGTGCGGTATCCGGTGCAGTGGGAGGTGGAGGCGCTGCCGCCGGAGGAGCTGAGGCAGCTGGTGATGGCCGCGGTGCACGTTCACTTCGCCCGGGCGGTGTGGGAGTCCGTCCTGGGCGACGAGGAAGAGCAGCGGGTGCAGCTGCGCCGCTTCCTCGCCCGCTGGCGCTCCACGGGATGATCTCGATGCCTCAGTGCCGCCCACGCGTAGCGTGGGTACGGGCAGGCCGCCGGCGCAAGGCGCGTGCGGGCAAGGTCCCTCGAACGGGCCACTAGCCGCCCCTGACAGCGTGGCTAGGCCCCAGCACCTTGCCAGCCGGGCCCGAGCCGACGCCGTTCTCGCCGCGGGCTGCCGCTCGTCGGAGGTGCCGGCGATTCTTCCCGTTGGGTCTGCTCAAGGTGCTTCAGCAGGGCCGCGGTCGCGGTCGGGACGTCGGCGAGGATCCGGGCGGTGCTGGGGTCGAGGGTGGAGAGCGCTTCGACGAGGTAATCGATTGCGTCGACGGTGTCTTCCACCGCGGTGGTGCTCCAGCCCGTGGTGTGCGCGGAGTCAGCGAGGCGGCACGCGGCTTCCGCAGCAGCGTCGGCGTGCTCTTCCACGCCGGGGGCTGCCCCGGTGGTGAGGTCCATGGTCGGCTCGCCGGCGGCCGGTTCGGGGCCGGGCGATATGAGGGTGTGGAGGCCTCGGCCGAGGGCGCGGCCGCGCGGGTGCGCTGTGGTCACACCAGGAGTCTGCCGTACGAACTGCCTGTCGGCAGGTGCGTGGTGCTACAGGTCGGTGGCGATGCCGGTGGGGGAGGTGCCGTGGTGGCGGGCGCTGTTGGCGATGGCGTCGGGGAGGAGGGTGGGGGCGGTGTCGGTGAGGAGGGGGTGTTGGGCGGCGGTTTGGCGGAGGACGGTGCGGGGGGTGACGTGGGCGTCGAGGCGGCCGCCGGTGCGGGTGGTGATGAGGGGGCCGGGGGTGGGGCCGAGGCGGTGGGGGAGGTAGGTGTTGATGGTGAGGGCGAACAGCGGCGGGAGGGCCATCAGGCGGGTTCCGCCGCCTTTCTGCCAGACCTTGGCGGCGGTGGTGGTGCCGCGGGGGGTGAGGTCGTCGGTGTCGAGGCGGGTGATGGCGCCGGGGCGCAGGCCGGCGAGCATGGCGTAGATGAGGCACCGGTTCCTGGGGGTGACGGGTGCGTAGAGGCCGTCGGCGGCCTGCATGAGCGCGGTCATCTCGGTGGCGTTGTGGACGGGGAGGCCGGGTTCGTCGCGGAGGTCGGGCCGGAGGCGTTCGTCGAAGGGGTTGTGCCGGCACAGGTTCTCGGTAACGGCCCAGATGTAGAAGGTGTGCAGGGCGTTGAAGCGGCGGTTGCGGGAGCGGGCGGCGCCGCCGCGGTGGTTGAGCCAGGCGGTGGCGTGGGTGTGGTCGGCGTGCCAGGGGCTGATGCCGGCGGCGTGGATCCAGCGGAGCCAGTCGGCGATGTCGTCGCCGTAGTGTTCCGGTGTTGTTCCCTGGAGGGCGCGGGCGGTGCCGTCGCGGAGGGGGCGGCCGTAGCCGCGGGCGAGCCAGTGGTGGAGTTCGTCGAGGCCGGGGACGGTCACAGCTACAGCCCTTGATCTTTAGATAACAGCCCTACCCGAGCCACCCTACTCGCCGCGGTTGCGGTGGTGCCCGAAGGTGCGGGGCGGGGGTGCGCGCGTGCGGGCCGCGGAGTGGGGCCTGGGCTGTTATCTAAAGATCGAGTGTGGCCGTCTTCTGCTGTCAGTGGCGGGTGCGACTCTTTACCCCGAACCCGCAGCTCAGCCCCCGGCTGACAGTCGAACACGAGGAGAAACGACCATGCTGATCAACTACAAGGTCCACTGGACCCCCGCCGAAGGCACCGAACGCCGCACCTCGGCCGTCTCGTACAGCCTGCCCGTCGCGCAGGAGCGGCAGGCCGAGCTGGAACGCGAGGGAGCCCTCGACGTGGAGATCGAGAAGATCACACTCAGATGACCGACCCCGCCGAGGCACCCCTCCCCGACGCCGAGGAATACCACGTCGTCGTCCGCTTCCGCCCCGCCGGGCCACCCGTGACCGGCACCTGGACCAGCAGCACGACCGCCCTGGAAAAATACCGCCGCTGGATCGGCACCCACGGAAGCACCCCCGGTGTGGTCATCACGCTCGAAGCCGAGACAGCCGGCGTCCGCACGACCGTCAAGCGGTGGACCGTCGAGCACCCATGACTTCGGGCCGGGGACCAGGGGCATGGCCCGGACACTACGCTCAGGACCTCGACCAGTGACCAGGGGGAGAACACCCATGTTCAAGGCGTTGCGCACCCTCGCCGTCCGCAGGCCCAGCCGGATCCCCTTACAGAACGTCGACCTTCACACCCTGTACAACCTGCGCATGCCCAACGGCGACTACGCCCCCGGCAGGCTCCTCGAAACCCACCGCCTCTGGGAACGCCGCTGGGACGACGGCATCCCCTACGTCTCCGCCGAGACCAGGCCCTCCCGGACCGAACAGCGCGTCGTCGGCCTCCTCGCCGTCGCCGACCGCACCGTCGGCGCAGGCCGCGCCGACCACCTCGAAGCCCTGCGTCAAGTCCCGCAACTGGTCCTCGTCGACGACCCCAACGCAGCACGCCAGGGCCTGATCACCTTCCAAGAAGAGATGTCCCACCTCGGCCCGGAACGGCAGCTCGGCCACCTCGTCCTCCAGCCCCGCACCTTCATGCGGACCATCACCGTCATCGACCCCCACCGCATCCGCCCCCTCACCACCGGGCGAAGGAAGGACCGTTCGTCATGACCAGCACCGGGGACGACCACCAGGCTGCGATCGAGGCCGCCAAGCAGCAGATCCCCTCAGTGGAACAGCTGCTTAAGCAGTGGCCGGCGGCAGAGCCCCGCATGCCCACCGCCGCCCACGGCGAAGCCGACCTGTACGAAACCGGCGGATTCGACGACCCCCGACTCGTCCTCTACACCGGCACCAGCCACCTGCCCGAGCCCGAGCTGACCGTCGGCTGGTGCCTGTTCGGCGCCGCACGCAACGTCCTCCCCGGCCACCCCTCGCTGCCGCACGCCGCCCAGGAAGCACTGGCCGACCCCAACGCCGTACGAGCCCTGCAACTCCTGGCCGTAGACCACCGGGAGACCGACGAGGCAGCCGTCGAAGCGCTCGCCAACCCCCAAACCGTCCGCACCCTCGTCTCCCTCGCCTCCGCCGCCCACCAGGAACACCAGAAACAGCCGCTTCGCGTCGAGATCGGTACGGAGATCTACGCCTACCACCGCGGCCCCATCCCCTGGGGCCCCACCACAGCCGACGTCGTCTACATCGGAAGCCCGATCTGGATCGCCGCAGAGTAACGGGGCGAGTGTGAGAACTCCGGGCCGTGTCTTAAGCCGAGCGCAGAGGTACGACCCGGCGCTCGCCCGTGGTCCTCTCCCCCAGCCGGTAGACCGAGATGTTGCCGACCCGGTCCACCTCTTCGAGCCACCCCTGCTCGACGAGGTCTTTGCGCACCCGGGAGAACAGCGTCGGCGTCCAACCAAGCTCTCCGGCAAGGCGGGTGGCCGTCTGCTGGACTGCTCCGTTGGGCAGCTTGGGCGCCGCCGCGTACAGCTGGAGCAAGAGCCGCTGGTTGGGCTTGAGCCCCTTGGTCTGGCGCAGCACCGTGAGCGCCGTCTGGTCGCCACTGTTCATGCGAGTTCCCCCTTCACAGGCCGGGGCTCGAATCCCGGGAGTCCTGGAATGTCCGGCGGGTTGTACGCGCGGATGGTGCTGCGCTGGTCGATCGCTTCCTGCTGGCTCGCGAAGTAGGGGCTGACCTTGTAGAAGCGCTGGCGCCCGAACTCTTCGACGCAGAACAACAGCCGACGCTTGACCAGCTTGCGGACGATCCGGCCCAGGGCGTCCGGGCTGGTACCGGTCCGCTCCGCGATCTGCGCCGTCGTCTTCATGACCGGCTGGTCCGGCCCCGGCGTCGCCCCGACGAACCACCCGAAGACCCTGAACTCGCGGTCGGTCAGACCGCCCTTCTTCGGCGGGATGGCCGCCAGGGCCTCCAGCCGGGTGTTGTCCACGGTGCTGTAGCCGCTGATGTACCCGAAGCGCGCCCGCGGCGGCTCCCGCCCGGGCTCACTCGGTCCCGCCTGCTGTGCAGGGCGCGCCATACGGATCTCTCCGGTCGTCGTGCGACATGTCCCATGAGTACATGCACACCGTATCTCAGAGCCGGATCCATGAACCTCAGCGACATGTACACATAGGACATGCTTCCCGCTCCGGGAAGCCGAATATTCCGCCCCCCGGAGCGGAATATAGCGATCCCTCGACCCGTATATCCGATCCTGGGAACTGGATCACCACCTAGAAAACCGCAGGTCAGACGCGGTCTCGGCGTGGTCTTCTCTATGTACTCACAGGACCCGGACAACGAACGCCTTACCCGCACCCACATCCGCGCCGCATCCGTCGCGCCCACAGCGCGTCGGACCCTCCCACAGCAGGACGCCCCACTTCCCCTTCGGATACCTCGACCACAGAACGGGCGGAACCGCGGCGCCGAGCTGTGGTCACGGAGGTACGGGAGGTACCCAGCCGGGCGGCCGGCCACGGCCGAACGGCGGCACCACACCCGGCACCAGCCACGCTTCCAGGTCTTTCCCGACACCTCCCCCGCTCCTCCGATGGCGGCAGCGCTTCCGGCAACGCCAGCCCCCGACCCGCCCAGACGCGCGAGCCCTCAGACCAGAGCGAGGCGAACGCCCCGTACTTGTCAGCTGCCGTCCAGCACCCTGACGAGACAGACAGCGACACGACTCACTGTGCCCCGCCTACCAAAAACGTCCGTTTTAGCGCACAAATTGGCCCAGGGGGAGCTGATCTCTCCGCTGACCTCGAAGAAGGTTTGGACGTCGACGGGCTGGCCGTTTTTCTCGGTGAGGACTAGGGCGACGGCGTCAGGGACCGACCCGCGTCATGCAGATTCCGCGTCACTGCCGATTCCGCCCCGGCGCAGCACCGCTGCCGACGTGCACGACCCGCTTGCCCCTGCCGCCAGCCTCGGCCTGACTAAGCGCTGAGGCTGAGGAATTGCCGGACGGCCCGTACGTGACGGTGGGGCAGGAGCTGGGATCGGATGTCGTCCAGGGCCTCGGAGGGGCGGGAGGAGTCCACGCCGTCGGTCTGGGAGAGCGCCTTGGTGGCGGTGGCGCACGCGGCGTCGAGGTCGCCGAGGTCGAGGTGGGCCTGGGCAGCGCGGGTGAGGTAGAGAGCGTGGTCGCGGACGTAGCCGTCGGTGGCGTAGGCGGCCTTGTACGCAGCCTCGAAGTGGTGGAGGGCGGTTCGGGGGTCGCCCAGGTCGAGGGCGGAGGAGCCGGAGAGCATTTCGATCTCGCCCGCATCGAGCCAGTACGACCAAGGGGGGTCATCGTCGTGGGTGCCTTGGGCGTAGGCGTCGCGGGCGGCGTCGAGTTCGCGCGCGCAGGCTGTGCGGGCGCCGGTCTTTGACAGGGCCCGGGCGGCGCGGGCGTGGAGCATGGCGCGCACGCGAGGGGTGCTGTGGCCGGCGGCCTCGTCCTGGGCGGTGCGTACGAGGTTGACGGCGTCCTGGGGGTTGCCGGTGGAGTAGGTCTGGATGGCCATGAAGGCCAGGATGTTGGCGCCGGTGGCGTGGTCCCCGGCGGTGGCGGAGGCGCGCAGGGCGGTGATGTAGAAGCTCTGGGCGCCCGCGTGGCGGCCGGCGTCGAAGTGGAGCCAGCCGCACATGCGGCTGGACTCGGCGAGCGCGGTCAGCAGCCGGCGGCCGACGTCCTCGTTGTAGGTGGCGTCGTTGGCCAGGGCGCTGAGAAGCTGGAACTCGGCGGCGGCCGCGGGCCGTAGTTCGCCGCCGCCGAGGACGTCGTCGAGGCGGCGGAGGTCGTCAAGGCGCTGTTCGAGGCGGGTGACGGTGTCGGCGGTCAGCCGTCGGCGGCCGCGGGTGGCGGCGATGGCTTGGGTGGTGCTGAGTGCGTCGGTCCAGCCGGCGGTGACGGCGGTGAGGGTCGCACCGCTGGCTATCAGGAATCCTCGTCGGTCCACGGAGCCTCCCCTGGCGGCGGCCGCTACTGACCTGACCGTACCCATGGGGGTCCAGGGGCTATCCAGGATCGGCCGGTCGTCAGGGAAGCTGACCAGCAGCCAGTGGGGCCAGCCCATCTCGTCGACGGCTTCGCGCGGCACGTTGTGGAAGGCCGCCATGGCGTACTGGGTGACGGTCTCCGGCGCGTGGATGCCCGACTCCCACCTGGTGACCTTCTCCCGGCGCTTGGCGAGGTGACCGTAGCCGAGGGCGGCGTGGACTGGGGAGAGCCGGTCGAGGTACTCCTCGGCGGTCAGGTCCAGCTCGTGCCGCAGGGCGGCCAGGGGATGGCGGAAGGGCTTGTCGCGCACCGGGGTCTCCTCTCGCGCAACGGGCCTGATGCCGCGTCACGGTAGCGGCCTCCTTACGGACCGTGCAGGCGCTCGCGGGAAGGTCCGCAACAGGTCCGCAACAGCGCAGCTCTATCCCCGGCGGTGCTGGTGGCGGTGACATGTGCGGCGTCCCGCTCGTACTGCCCGAGGAGGAGCCGTGCAGGACCCTTCCCCCCTGGTGTCGGTGGTGGTCAGCGCCCGCGGAAATACCGCGTCGCTGCTGACGCTGCTGGAGGCTCTGGCCCAGCAGACGCTGACCGACTTCGAGGCCGTGATCGTCGACAATGACCCGCCGGGGCCGGTGCGCCCGATCGGCCAGGCGCTGGACGGCAGCGGTCCGTGGCCGTTCACGCTGCGGGTGCTCTTCGAGCCGCTGCCCGGCCTGAGCGCCGGCCGCAACCGGGGGATCTGTGCCGCCCGTGGCCGCTTCGTCGCCATCACCGACCCCGACATCGTCCCCGAACCCGGCTGGCTTCAGGCCCTGGTGGCGTGCGCTGAGCAGGAGGACGTATTCGCCGTCGGCGGCCGCACCGCCGTGGAGTACCCCGAGGGGGAGGTGGTGCCGTTGTCGACGGCGCTGCGGGAGTGCCACGGCGCCGTCGAGTGGCCCGACGGCCGGACGCTGGCCGCGTGGCCGTACTGGGTCACCGGCTGCAACCTGCTCTTCGACCGTAGGGCGGCGCTTGAGCTAGGGCTCTTCCGTACCGACCTGGGGCGTAAGGGCCGGTGGCGGCTGGACTGCGAGGACCTGGAGTTCGTGGACCGGGCCCGCCAGCACGGTCTAGAAACCCTCATCGAGCCCGCCGCGGTGGTCTCCCACCCGATCTACCGGCGCGAGACCACCGCCCGGTACTACGTCGACCAGGGCATCGGTCACGGCATCTGCGTGGCCCGGATGCACCTGAGCGTGCGGGTGGAGCCCGCCGCGATCCGCGCCGGCCGCACCGCGGTCAAGGACGCCGCCGTCGGCCTGGTGCAGGGGTGGACGTTCCTGGACCGCGCCCGGGCCGTGGAGTCCGCCCGCGATCTGGCCCGCATCGGCGCCTACCACGCCGAGCGCGGCCGCCTGCGCCTGTTGGGCCGCCGCCCCATCGCCCTGGCTGACCTGTCCGACCTGCCCAAGTTCACCAAGAAGGAGAAGGAGCGCGTCTGATGGACATCATCACCACCACCGGCCTGTCATCGGCCCCCGTGGAGCTCGTCGAGCGCAAGGGCGCCGGCCACCCCGACACCCTGGCCGACGGCGTCGCAGAGGCCGTCTCCCGCGCCTACAGCCACTACTGCCGCGACCGCTTCGGGGCGATCCTGCACCACAACACCGACAAGACCGCGCTGCTCGGCGGCTCTTCCACCGTGCGGTTCGGGCACGGGGAGATGACCGCGCCCATCATCGTGATGGTCAACGGCCGCATGAGCTACCGCTTCGGCGACGAACGCATTCCCGTCGAGGACATCGTCACCCGGGCCGCCCGCGAGTACCTCGCCGACGCGCTGCCGCTGCTGGACGCGGGGATGTGGGTGGACGTGCGGACCCGGCTCACCCAAGCGTCCAGCCCGGGCGCCGTGGACGGCAAAGCGGCCGAGGCGGACGCCGCCCGGCAGCGGTGGTTCGCCCCGCGGAGCCTGGACGACCTGGCGGAGCGGCGCCGGATGTTCGCCAACGACACGAGCGCCGGGGTCGGCTACGCGCCGCTCGGCATCGCCGAGGACCTCGCCCTCGGGGTCGAGAACCACCTAAGCGGCGAGGCGTTCCAGAAAGAGCACCCGTACTACGGCACGGACATCAAGATCATGGTGGTCCGGAACGGCAGGCAAGTGCATCTGACCGCGTGCGTACCGCAGATCGCCCGTCGCACCCCGGACCTGGACACCTACGTCGCCCGCCGCGCGCAGGTACGGCGGTTCATCGAAGAGCAGGCCGCGCGGATCGCGCCCGACTTCCGGGTCACGGTGGCGGTCAACACCCGGGACGACGACAAGCGGCCGGAGCTCTACCTGACGGCCACCGGATCGAGCATCGAGTCCGGTGACGAGGGCGTGGTCGGCCGCGGGAACCGGGCCAACGGGCTGATCAGCATGCTGCGGCCGTGGTCGGCCGAAGGCGTCTCCGGCAAGAACCCCGTCTACCACGTCGGCAAGCTCTACAACCTCGCTGCGGCCGAGGTCGCCAAGCGGCTGCACGCGAGCTGTGGCCAGCCGGTCGCGGTCGCCCTGGTCTCCCAGTCCGGCCGGGACCTGCACGACCCGTGGCAGGCCATCGTGCAGAGCGCCGGCCGCGAGCCCCTGCCGAACGCTGTGGTGCGCGAGACGGTCACCGAGGTCATGGAGGGCCTGGACGGGCTGCGCGAGGACCTGCTCGCCGGAAAGGTAGCCACCGCATGAGCGCCACCTCTACACCTGCCGCCGAACTGGGGTTCACGGCTTGCCTGAACCCGGCCACCCTCAGCGGCATCCCGCTCCCGCGCTTCCTCACCCTCGCCGCAGAGACCGGCTTCGACGCGGTCGAGCTGTCGATCCAGCAGGTGATCGCGCACGGCCCGCAGCAGGTCCGCGACATGCTCGACCGGCACGGCCTGCGCGCGGTCGCGGCCTCCGGCATCCTGCCCGCCGGGCCCGTCCTGCCCGCCCCGCTGCTGATCCCCGACGAGCAGTACGCCGACCTGCTTCAGGACCTCCCCCAGCGGCTCGCCGCCTTCCAGACCCTCAACTGCCCGACGGCCACGATCGTGCTCAACCCGGCCACCACCTGGCCCCGGCCCGACGCGCTTGCCCGCGCCCGCACGCGCATCAGCCAGCTCGCCGACGCCGCCGCCCCCTGCGGGGTCCGCCTGGCGGTGGAGGCCGTCAGCGTCACCCGCGGCCTGCCGCCCGAGCTCACTGGCGAACACCTTCTCCTGACAGATCTGCCCAGCCTGGCCCGCCTCATCGAGGAGACCGGCCGCACCGACGTCGGCGTCCTCGTGGACTCCTTCCACTGGGCGGCGGCCGGCGCCGACCGCGGCCACATCACCGGCCTCGGCACCATCCCCGTCGCCCATGTCCAGATCGCCGACCTCCCCATCGGCATCACTCCGGCCGACGCCGCCGACGAGATGCGCCTCTTCCCCGGCGACGGCGCCCTGCCCTGGCGCACCTTCGGCCAGGCCCTGAACAAGGCCGGCTACACCGGGCCCGTCTCCGTCGAGCTGTTCAACCCCGCCCTGCGGGCGCTGCCCGTCGGCGAGATCGCCCAACGCGCCCACCACAGCGCCGTCAGCCGCTGGAACCTCCCGGAGGTCACCCGGTGAACCTTCCCACCCGGCAGTGGCGGGTGGCCGTGGCCGGCTGCGGTGCGGCCGCCTTCGGCCTCCACCTGCCCGCCCTCGCAGCCAACCCCGCCTTCGACATCGTCGCCGTCCACGACCGCGAGGCCGAACGCGCCCGCCTCGCGGCCCGCCGCTTCGCCGTGCCCCGCATCGCCCACACCGTGGAGGAACTGCTGGACGGGGCCGACCTGCTGGCGGTCCTCACCGGCGTGCACGACACCCTCATCGACGCCGCCCTCGACGTCGGCGTGCACGTCTTCACCGAGAAGCCCGTCAGCCTCGACCTGGAGCGCACCCGCGCCCTGATCAGCAAGGCTCGCCGCGCCGGACGGATCCTCGAAGTGGGGGCGATGCGCGCCCACGACCCCGCCCTGCACGCCCTGCTGGCCACCGTCCCCGACCCGGCCGGGGGATGGCTGATCAAAGCCGACGGGGCGGACGAGGCCGCCCGCCGCGCGCTGCTGCCGCCCGGGCTGGAGCCGTACACCTTCGCCGCCGACCCACCCCAGCCCACCCCCCACCACCTGGCCGACGACCAGCTGGACGCGCTGCGGATCCTGCTGTGGCAGGGCTACCACCTGCTCACCGCCCTCGTCCTGGCCGTCCCCGGTGCCCGTCCCGGCACGTGCACGCTCGCCGCGCACGGCCAGGGGCTGACCGCCACCATCCACGGCCCCGGCCCAGCCGGCGCCCTGTTCACCCTCGCCATCGTGCCCGCGGCCCCCGGGGACTTCCGCGAGCAGATCCACCTCGTGGGCGGCGACTTCGCCGCCACGCTCGACATCGCCCGCCCCTACCAGCGCGCCACCGGCACCCGCCTGAGCACCCACCTCGGCAGCGATCCACACACCGTGTTCGGCGACCCGTTCACCGCCATGTGGAACGCCGTCGGCCAGCGGCTGGCCGGCCAGCACCCCGCCGACCTGCCGACCAGCGCCGACCTTGCCCTGCACGTCGAGGAGCTCGCCGCGGGCCTGGCCGACGCTACCCACGCCCCCGTGCCCCACCACCAGGAGAAGGAGGAGCAGCATGCCCGCCGTTGATGTGCCCGTGCTCGCCGTGGACGGCCCGCCCGGTGCCGGGAAGACGAGCGTCCTGGCGAAGCTGATCCCGTTCCTCGGCAGCGCCGCCGCCTGGTTCACCGAGCCGAACGCGCGCCTCGCCCGGGGGCTCGACGCGCCCACGCACCCTTCCCCGGCCGGACACAGCTTGTGGTTCCTGCGGCACGAGCAGGCTAAGGCCCGCGCCATGCAGCGCCTGGCCGCCGACCCCGCCACCCGCCTGATCCTGTGCGACCGCAACCACCTGGGGGCCCTGGCCTACTGCTACGCCACCCACGCCGAGGACTCCCTGCCCTACCGCACCGCGCGCGACTTCTACGCCCGGCACGTCGCCCCCGCCCTGCCCGAGCGCGTGCTGACCGTCATCCTGCTGGTCAGCCCCGCCGAAAGCCTCCGCCGCCGCGGCGGCGCCGCCGAGCTGCCCCGCTGGAAACAGTGGTTCGACCCGGACCTGCTGGAGCGCCTGCACCACTTCTACACGCACATCGCCCCGGGACTGTGCCCGTCCCCGCCCCGAGTCATCGACACCGACCACGCCAGCATTCGCGACGTCCTCGGCGAGATCGCCGAGCACCTGCGCGCCGCAGACATCACCCTGCCCGGCGACCCCACAGACGTCCCCATCGCCGGCAGCCCCGAGCAGGACTCGGCCTTCGCGCGCGCCTACCAACAGCTGGGCGGCCTGGAAGCCCTCGGCCACACCGCCAGTGCCCCCTTCGACTACCGGCACGGCACCGTGCAGCTCTACCAGCTCGGCGCCCTCCACCGGACCCCCGACGCCCGCACCATCCTGTGGAACCCCCTGGCCAACGACCCGACCCTGCGAGCCGCGTCATGACCACCCGCACCCCCTGCGTCGTCGGCCTCAACCTCGGCCACGACGGCGGCGCCGCCCTCATCACCGAGCACACCACCGTCGCCATCAGCGAAGAACGCATCAACCGCACCCGCTACAGCCCCGGCTGGCAGGCCGCCCTGCTGTACTGCCTGCACGCGGCCGGCCTCCAGCTCAACGACATCGACCAGGTGGTCGTCAGCGGCATCGGCAACGAGCCACCCAGCTGGGAGGAGACCCGCCTGGGGCACTTCGGGATCCGGCCGGACCGCACCGTCGCCGTCGACCACCACCTCAGCCACGCCTACACCGCCTACTGCCTCTCCCCCTTCGAGCAGGCCACCGTCCTCGTCGTCGACGGCGGCGGCAACAGCGGCGACACCGAGACCTTCTACACCGCCACCCCGAAGGGCATCGAGCGCATCGGCAGCAACGCGCCCACCCGGCGGCGGACCGGCGGCATCGGTGCCGCCTACGAGGCCGTGACCAACTACCTCGGTTGGCACGAGCAGGAGGCCGGGAAGACCATGGCGCTGGCCGCCTACGGCGACCCGAACGCCTTCCCCGACCCGCTCTTCGACCTCGACGGCACGCACGTCCACGGCCGCCTCCACCACACCCACGCCCGCGGCATCGCCGACCTCGTCGCCCGCACCGGGTGGCAGGTCGGCCCACCCGACACCCGCGGCGACCAGCTGCGCGGCGCGGACCTGGCCGCCTACCTCCAGGCCCAGACCGAGCAGATCCTCACCGCGCTCACCGAGCACGTCATCGCCACCACCGGCCTGAGCAACCTGTGCTTCGCCGGCGGCGTCGCCCTCAACTGCGTCGCCGCCGACAAACTCCGCCGCCTCCCCTCCGTCACCGGCTACTTCGCACCCCCCGCCGCCTCCGACCGCGGCCAAGCCCTCGGCTGCGCCCTGTACGGGTGGCACCGCCTCACCGGCGAACTCCCCCGTCGCCCCGCCACCAACGACTACTTCGGCCGCGCCTACAGCGACGCGGAGATCGAGCAGGCCCTCAAGCGCGACCCGCGTTCCGGACTCGTCGAACGGCGCCGGGCCGCGTTCCAGTGGCGGCGCGAGTCCGACATCGCGGCCACCGCCGCGCAGCTGCTCGCCGACGGGCACCTGGTCGGCTGGTTCCAGGGCGGATCCGAGCTCGGGCCCCGCGCGCTCGGCCACCGCAGCATCCTCGCCGACCCCCGCACCACCGACAGCTCCACCGCCCTCAACAGCAAGGTCAAGCGCCGCGAGCCGTTCCGGCCCTTCGCCCCAGCCATCCTCGAAGAACACGCCGACAAGTGGTTCGACCTCGGCGGCGCCACGTCCCCCTTCATGCTGCTGGCCCCATCCGTACGCCCCGAGAAGACCGGCGCGATCCCGGCCGCCATCCACGTCGACGGCACCGCCCGCGTCCAGACCGTCAACCCCGACCACACCCCGGAGTTCTCCGGGGTGATCGAGCAGTTCCACCGCATCACCGGCGTCCCCGTCGTGCTGAACACCAGCTACAACCAGCAAGAACCCATCGTCGAGACCCCCGCGCACGCCCTGGCCACCTTCCAGGCATCCGGGCTCGACGCCGCGTGCATCGGCAACTACCTCGTCGAACGGGCCACACTGACGCCATGACTCCACCCATCCGCCACGCCGCCCGCGCCATCGCGCTCGACGAGAAGGACCGTGTTCTCCTCCTCCACTACGACGAAGGCGAGGGGTTCTGGGCAACGCCCGGCGGATCGCTGGACGAGGGCGAGACCCACGAGACCGCCCTCCGACGGGAGCTACGCGAAGAGCTCGGCGTCACCGACGCCGAGCTCGGCCCCCAACTCGCGGAACGCAACCAGGAGCACGAGGTCGGCGGGCGGACCGTCCGCCAGGTCGAGCGGTACTACCTCGTCCGCTTCGCCACCGGTACCGCCGACCTCTCCAGGGCCACCCAGCCCGACACCATCCGCTCCCTGCGCTGGTGGTCCGTCACCGAGCTCGACATGACCGACGAGACCGTCTACCCCCACGGGCTCGGCGGCCTTGTCGCCGGGCTGCTGTCCAACGGAACCCCAGTAAGGCCCGTCACCCTAATTAGCTAGCCAGCAGGGGCAGCCAGCCCTTTTACCTGACGAGGCGGCGGGCCGACTGCGTGCGGGTAGTAATCGTCTGGCAAGCTGTGACGGCAGTCCGAGTAGCCGCGCCGTGCGGTGAAATCAACGGGCGATTGAAAGGCCATCGGATGACCACATCCACAGCCGTGCTACCAGCCGCGCGAACGGCGGCGAAGACGGGGCGGGCAGCGAAAGTCATCGTCGTTCTCCAGCAGAAGGGCGGCGCTGGCAAGACCACGATAGCGGTGAACACTGCCGCCTGTGCTGGACGGTCCGCAGTGCTGTCGAACGGGGACGAGTCGGTCGGTTCCCCGATCGTCGCAGCTGGCATCGATGTCCAGGGCAGCCTGGAGAAATGGTGTGCCGCAGTGCGGGAGGAGGCCCTCCCCTTCGACTATCTCGTCACCAAGAGCAAGACGGGCATCCTGCCGAGCATCGTGGAGGATCCTGACCGCCGCCGCATCATCATCGACACACCGGGCTTCATGGATGTCGACCCTGATGCGGAGTGGGGCGCAGATCCATTGGGTGAGAGCCGAACGGCTGACGCCCTGCGCGAGGTCTTGGAGGTAGCGGACTTGGCGATCGTGCCGATCACCCCAAGCAAGATCACTTGGGACGAGTGCGAGTTCACCATCGAGCGCGTCCTCAAGCCGAGGGGTATCCCCTTCCTGGTAGTGATCAACATGCACGACCCCAGCAAGGACAAGCACGAAACCCAGCTCACTAAGGTGAAGGCGTGGATCGACGAGCGGAACTACCCGCGCGTCTCGGATCCGATTCGCCGCTACACGATCCACGAGCACGCCTACGAGAACGGCACCCTCGTCACCGAGTACAAGATGAGCGGCACCGCACTGAATGCCCGTGAGGACTTCATGCGCGTCGCCCTGACCATGGAGCAGATGCTCTGATGGGACGACCGATCAACGTCAGCGGGGGGCCACAGGGGCCGGGGAAGCCGGACACTGCTGTCGCACTGGCCCGGTCCATCGACCAGCTCCCGACGAAACAGCTCGCGGATACGCCCGTCCTCATTGCCCAGGAACAGCAGATGCTGGTCCGGTGCGAGGCCGCATTGGAGAACCTGCGGGTCGCGTACTGGGCGGCGGGCAAGGCACTTCAGGTCATCCGGGATGGCCGGCTGTACCGGGCCACGCACCCCACCTTCGAGGACTACTGCCAGGAACAGTGGGACATCACCCGGCAGTACGCGAACCAGCTCATCAGGTCCTGGGGGATCGCGGAGAAGCTGTTTGAGATGGTCAGCGGCAAGTCGAAGGACTTGGAAAGAATTCTTTCCAAGAAGCTGGGATTCGGGCAGGCATGGGAACTGGTCGCCCTCACTGAAGAGCACAGTGTCGATGCGGCCGCTCTGCTCTACCTGGCTCTGATCCAAGCGAAGGGCATGGGCGTCACGGCCGCGCTGGTGAAGGGCGCGGCAGGAAACCTGCCACCGGAGGCAGCCGGGAAGAAGAAGGCCACCGAGGAGGCAGTCGTCGCCTACCTCGCGACCATCGAGGGGACGAAGGAGCTACCCCCAACCACGGACCCCTACAAGGCGCTGCACCGGGCCACGAGGAAGATCAGCCCTGACGCGATCCATGCCGCAATGGAGCGCAACCCCGACGGCACGCGGACGATGGTGTGCAAACTGATCGAGGCCCTGTCGTCATCGGTCGGGATAGAGGTAGAGATCAAGTCGCCCGACTCGGAGACGGCAGCGGCCTGACGGCTCTCAGAACACAAGAGCGGCCCCCGACCGGATCGAAATCCGGCCGGGGGCCGCTCATTGTGGCGGCCCCCGGCCGCGCTCCGTTAAGCCCCTCGGCCAACGAGGCGCCAGCCTTAGAGACCGGACCGGCTACTCCCAGCGGCCGGCTTCATTATCGAGGAGGGCTGCGACCTTCGGGCCGACGTGGGTGTTGATGAGCTCCGCCAGGCGCCCTACAGCACTCTTGGCGTCGTCGGTAAGAGTCTCGCCTTCCAGCTCTCCCGACGGCTCCCACAAGTCCCACTGGGCGGCAGAGACGCGCAGCGTCGCGGTGAGCAACAGCGCAGTCTTCGATTCGTTCTCCGGCTCAATGCGCGCGGGGTAGTCGTCGCTGCCGTGGACGGTCTCCCACGTGGCGACCTGGTAGGGGGGCCGGTGCTTCTTGTCGAGTGCGTCGTGGTGGAGACGCACGTCGATGAGGACGAGGAGGGAGCCGTCTTCCTCGGCGCGCGTCAGGCGGATGTCGAGGTCCGGGCGGACGACGGCGTAGGCCGGGCTCATGACGGGGCCGGTGCCGGCGGTCCAGGCGAAGCGGGCGAAGGCGGCGGGGTCTCGGGCCTCGATCTCGTCCATGAACCAGCGCTTGGGCTCCTGCTGGCGGAGGTAGACGCCGTAGCGGGAGCGGCCGTCCGATGCGCGGTCGCGGTCGGTGGCCTCGTCGATCAGCACGAGTGTGGTCGGGGTCCAGTGCACGGGGTGCTCCTAGTCAGATGTGGAGAGCCAGGCGTGGTGGTCCTGGCGGGTTGGTAGCGAGGCCCGGGCCGGTGTCGGTGGCTCCGGGCTTCATCCTGTCGTCTCGTACGGTCGGCAGGGGCGGGAATGCCCGTAGAGGCTGCGGTCGGCCACTTACAGGAGGGCGACGAGCAGGGCCACGTCCAGGGCGAGGATCGCGGCCACGGTGATGTCGATGGCCAGGCGAGTCCTGCGGTGCTTCGCGCGGGCAAGCTTGGCCAGGCGGATGATGTCCTCGGCACGGCGCTCTTCGAGTAGGTCATCGATCAGGTCTTGGGGGGTGGCCGGGTCGAGGGTGGCCCAGTAGAGGTATGTCCCGCGGGGGGCTCCGGTGATGTGCGGCCGGATGGCGAAGAGGACCGCTTTCACGGCAACGGCAAGCCCGACAGCGCCCACGGTGGCGAGCAGGGCGACGGCCGGCGGGAGGTGGCGTCCGGGGACCGTGGCGACGAGGACGGCCAGGGGGATGCTGAAGGCGGACAGCAGGGCGCCGGACTTGGGCTCGCTGCGCTCGATCTCCTTGCGTGCGGTGGCGTCGGCCTCGGCAAGGCGAGCGTCAAGTCGGGGGTCCGTGGTCGTCACGCAGCGCTCCCTGAGGTCAGATCGAACAGGCTCTGCTGGCCCTTCTCCATCTGTTGTTGGCGCGCGGCCGCGGCGTCCTGGCGGGCGCGGCCGCGGGCGTGGTTCCAGCAGGGGCCGCACCAGGGGCGAAGGTCTTCCGGCTGGACGTTCGCGTTCTGCGCGTCGGTGGCGCGGGCGGGGTACGGGGCGGCGGTGAGGCCGCGGGGAGAGTTGCACGTGCCGGCCAGGTGGGTCCGGCCGCATGCTCCTTCGCATGCGCAGCGTCGGCCGCATCGGTTGAGGACGTCTTGTAAGAGAGTCACCGGCTTGCTTCCCTTCGCGGCGGGTCAGTTGAGGTGGTCGGGGTGCCAGGTGGCGTACTCCTGACGGACGTAGCCGCGGACACCGTGAACGGTCCAGATGGGGTGGTTCTGGTCGTACAGGCCCGCGGTGACACCGTGCTGGCGGTCGTGGCCGAGCAGCTGCTCGGCGGTGTGCTCGGCCACGACGACGTCGTCCTCCCCGCCGGTCGCCTCGGCCTGCCGGTCAGCGAGAGCGGCGTAGCGCAGCAGGTACTCGCGGCGTTCGTCCGGGGTGCTGGTGGCATCGCCAGCGAGGACCTGGAGCCGGAGGACGGCGTATGTCTCCGTGAGCAGCCGGGGGGCGCGGGAGTAGGCGTCGCGGAAGGTGAAGGGCAGGGGCGGGACGGGGTCGACCTCGGTCACGGTGGTCCCTTCGTCAGTGGTTGTGGATGGATCCCTTGGAGAACCAGCCCGAGGCATGCACGGTCTGGTTGATGGTGGTGTGGTTGGTGGTGGCACCGGAGCTGGTGCGGCTGGCGAAGAGGAAGCGCAGGAGGAGAACGAGCGCGGCGAGGGAGCCGCTGCCGATCCCGAAGGCGAGAGCTGCGGTCATCAGTCCTTCCGATTTGTCGGCGATGAGGCCCGCGCCGTAGCCGATGCCGACGGCTGCGGTGCCGACCCCGATGCCGCCGGCGGCGGTGACGAGGGCGGCGCCCTTGGCCCGTCCGGATATGCGGGTCTCCACCGGGGTGGCTGCGGGCGGCGGGGCGGGGGGAGCTTGCTGGGCGAGCTGGGCGGCGGTGATGAGCGCGGCGAGTTGTTCGGGCGGGACGACGATGCCCGTATGGGCGGCGGGGCCGTGGGTGTGGAGGAGCGGGGCCGGCGTCGTGGGGTGGGGGTGCGTCCACGGCTGGTCGGCCCGGGCGAGGGCGGTGATGGGGTCGCGGGTGGTGTCCACCGGTGTCCTTCGGGGCCGGGGTGAGCGCCGTGTCGGCCGCTCACACACTGGTCACGTTCTGTGGCCGTACTGGGCAGTGGGGTGGGTAGTGGGTACTGGGGTCACCAGTAAAAGCGCAGGTTGGGGTCTGTTTCCGGGCTGTGGGGGTGCGTAGTGGGTAGTGGGGTGGACCCCACTACCCACTACGCGGTAGCTGCCTGTTACCGGGTCAGGCGTGGTCGGGGTGGAGGAAGACGGACTGCGGGCCGTTCTCGCGGTAGGTCAGGAGGTCGCGGGCAACGGCCTCTTGCAGGGCCTGGCGGACGGTCTTGCGGTCCCGCTTGACCAACGCGGCGATCTGGCCGACCTTCATGCCCGCCGTGCCCGCGGCCTCGATCGCCTCCAGCGCCTGGGGCAGCCAGTCGGGGCCCTCCGCCGGTGGGGCGGGGGACGGCGTCGACTCGTCGGGGTCCGCAGCCGGGGAGGCTCCTTCGTCCGTCGGCTGCGGGTCGGTGCCCTTGCGCTCGTAGGACAGGCCCAGGGAGCCGCGGCGGCCGCCCGTGTCGCCGTCGCCCCCGTTGCTGCCCCCGGACTCTCCGCCGTCAGGGTGCCCGGGTTCGTCGGTGGTGCCGAAGCGCTGGTCGATCTCCGCCATGAGCTGCGCGGCGAGGACGTCGGGGTCCTCGGCCTTCCGCTCGTACGACAGGCCCAGCGACTTGCGGCGCCGGGTGTCGACCGTCGGAGGCTCGGGTGGTTCGACGACGGCGGTGGTCGTGCCGCCCGCTGCGGCGTCGTTGTCGTCGGGGTCCGCGCCGAGACGGGCGGCGTGGGCGGCGGTGACGAGCCAGCCGGCCCGCTCGGGGCTCCAGCGGTCGCGGTAGTCGTCCCCGGCGGCCTCCGCAGAAATGGCGTCCAGCTCGATGCGGCGGCCGTTGGTGGCGAGCACCACCTTGCGGACCATCGACGGCAGCGACTTCCAGCCCTTGAACTCGGTGGCCGGGAAGCCGTTGGCGGCGCTGCTGGCGATGACGCCTGCGCCCTTCTCATTGAGCTGAGAGGTGTCGATGCGGGCCCGCGGGAAGAGCTTGCCCACGTTGTGGCCGGAGTTCTCGCCGGAGGTCAGCGCGGCCGAGACCGGGCTGTATCGCTTGACGACGGTGTCGCCGATGGTGCTCACGTTGCCGTCCACGGCGGTGAGCACGAACCGCTCGGCCATGGCCCGGGTGGTGCGCATGCCCTCCCTGATGAGCTCGGCGAGTTCGCGTTTCTCCGGTTCGCGCCGGTTGTTGGCGTGGGCCAGGATCTCGGCGCCCTCGTCGATGAGGATCTCGATCTGCGGCAGGGTCGCCGAGATGGGCAGCAGGGTGGTGTCCATCTTCCGCATCAGCTTCTGGTAATGCAGCTGGCGGGCCTTGTTGATGCGCAGGGCGGCCTTCAGCATGCGGATGGCTTCCTTGGGGGTGGAGGCGAGCCAGTCGATGCCCGGCTTGGTGCCGGCGGGCGCCTTGTCGTCCGGGTCGTCCGGGTCGATCAGGCCGCGGGCCTCCAGCCACGGTGTCACCCACGGAATGCCGATGGCGCCCATCTTGAGGTCGATCACCCAGGTGACGACGTCGACGCAGCGGGCGAAGCCCGCGATGATGACGTCCATGAACGTGCTCTTGCCGGATCCGGGCGGTCCGAGGATCAGGGCGCACGCCTCGCGGAGGAAGACCTGGATCTCCTCGCCGGTGGGCCGTAGGCCCCACGGGATGCCGGTGAGGAGCGACAAGGGGGTGTAGTCCTCCGGGT
This sequence comes from Streptomyces sp. NPDC046215, assembly GCF_040646215.1. Classification (NCBI taxonomy): domain Bacteria; kingdom Bacillati; phylum Actinomycetota; class Actinomycetes; order Kitasatosporales; family Streptomycetaceae; genus Streptomyces; species Streptomyces sp. NPDC046215. The sequence goes on from NZ_JBEYZW010000030.1 coordinate 31,133, forward strand.
ACAGCACCTCGTCGCGCATGATGTTCTTAGTCATGACGTCGACGACGACCAGGCCCTGGGCCTGGCCCTCTTCGACGCGGACGGTGCAGCCGAGCGGCAGCCGGGCGTCGGCGGCCAGTGCCCGTGCGCGGGCGCCGATGCGGTCCCAGGTCACGCCGCCGCCGGGCAATTCGGCCTCCAGCGAGTAGCCGGCGCCAGTCTCCCAGAACTCGACCGCGATCACCTTGACGTCGACGGTGGCGACGCGTTTGATGCGGTCCTGCCACTCGCGGGCGATCACGCGGCGCTTGGTGTCGAGTTCGGCGGCCGCGGCCTGGGCCTCGGCGGAGAACCGCTCCTCCTCGACGACTTCCTCCCAGGCAGCGGTGTGCGAGGCGGCGGCCCAGGTGCCCACGCCGAGGGCGGCCAGCGATCCGGCTGCCGCCCAGGACAGCGGGCCGTGGGCCATGGCCCAGGTCGTCCAGCCGCCGGCCACCAGCCACGAGGCGGCACGGGCGACGGCGGAGCGTACGGTCAGCTTGCGGCGGACGCTGTGGCCGATGCCGTGGCCGATCGCGCCGGCCGCGCCGATGACCAGCGGCCAGCCTTCCGGCATCCCGGTCGCGGTGCCCAACAGGGCGACGGCCGCGGCGCCGGTGGTCGCCGACAGGGCGCCGGTGATCGGCCCGTGTCCACGGGCCCAGTCCAGCGGAGGCAGCTGGGTGTCGTCGCCCGGCTTCTTCTTCGTGAGCGTGAGGGAGCGGCGTTCGCGGCTCATCGTCTTCTCGGTCACCTTCCAGAGCTCCTGACAGGGGCGAGGGCCGGGCCCGCACACGACGCGGTGTGCGGGCCCGGGCGAAACGGCAGGGGAGGGGGGCGCTAGTTGTTGGTGGTGTCCCATTTCTCTTCGGCGTTGTTGCGCGGGTCGGTGTGCCGCTTGATGTCCTGCTCGTGAACCACGCAGAAGACCTTGAATGCCTCTTCCGCCTGGTCGATGGCCTGCTGGAGCGCCTTGTAGATGTCGTCCAGGGCCGCGCCGACCTCGGGCTCCAGCGGGAACTCGCTGTCAGCCTTCGTGGCGAGGATGGCGAAGGTGTTGGCGACGGACTCCAGCGCGTCGGGGAACCCCTGGATGGTGTCGTGGACGTGCATCATGCCGTCGGGGTCGTAGGCGTTCGCCGCGGCTTCCATGTCGGCCGCGCTCTCGTTGAACAGGAATCCGGGGCCGGCCGAGGTGGACATGGGGGTGGAACCTCCTGTGCTCATGCAGTTGGCGTGGTGGCGAGGGGCGCGGCGGACCTTCGCCGCCACCGGGTGGTTGTCGTCGTTCTCGGCAGCCTCGACCGCCGTCTCGTACTCGCCGCGGATGGCGCGGTCGCGCTCCGCGCGGGCCCGGTCGGCGGCGTTGGCCAGGCGCCGATAGACGCGCGGGCCGAGGTATTGCAGCCCGCGCCAGCCCAACCGGACGCCGATGGGGTGGGTGATCAGCCCGATCGCGAAGAAGGGGATGCTGATGGCAGCGGCCAGGAGCTTGCGGCCGTAGCAGCGCAGCGCCGAGGCACTCAGCCGCCGCCACATCCGAGCCCGCGCCCGAGCCCGCTTCCGTACCGCGCGCAGCCGGGACAGCCGACGGCGGGTGTGCTCGTCCCGGGTGGCCCGGGCCCGGTCACGCAGCCGGCGCCGGGCGTGCCGTGCCCTCTCCCGCGCCGAGAACCTCGCGGCGCCGGCTCGGCGTTCCGCCGCCTTGCGCCGCTTGTCCTTGGCGTGCCCCGCGCGGTCGCCACCGGCGGCGCCCTTGGGGGACTTCTTCAGGTTCAGCCGCTTGTCGGCGGAACCCGTCCCGCGACCCGCGGCCTTGTCCTTGGCGGCGCGCTTGGCGGCCTTGCGCTGAGCCTTGGCCGCCCGCCGGGCGTCGCTCAGACGGCGGGCGTCAGCGGTGTCCTTCGCGCGTCGCTGCGCCCGGGTGGGGGCGGCGGCCTGCCGGGCGGCTCGCGCGGCCTTGACCGCGCCGAGCGCCCCCCGGGCGTTCTTCGCGGCGCCCGCTGCGGTCGCCCGCCGTTGGGCGGCCTGGCCGGAGGCCCGCAGTGCGCGGGAACCGCTACGGCCACCGGCGCCGGTGTTGCGGGAGCCGGAGGCGGAACCGCTCCGAGTCCGAGATGCCTTGCCGCCGCCGGCCGTGCGGCGGCCCCCGAGGCCCCCGGAGAGGGAACCGGTGCGGGTGCGGGCCGATCCTCCGGCGGACTTCCCACCGCTGGTGGAGCCTGCCCGGCCCGCGGTGGTGCTCTTCGCGGCGGCGCGGCGGGCCAGGGCGGTGGCTCCCGCAGCTGTGACTGCCAGGCCCGCGGCCGCCAGGCCGGTCGTCGCTGCCCCGGCCGTCACGACCGCGGCGGACACGGCAGCGACAGTGGAGTTGGCGCCGATGACGGTCAGCGGTACGGCGGGGATCCCACCGGGGGTGTGCGGGGTCGGGGTGGCAGGGCGGGTAGTCGAGGGTGGCGCGGACTCGGTCTCGTCGGCGCCGTCGTCGCCGGCCGGGTCTTCGTGGAGGTCCTCGTCGAGGGCAGGGTTGTCGGTAGTGGTGGTGCTCACTGCTCCTCCTGGCGGCGGGGCAGTGCCGGGACGGGGAAGACCTCGTCGGCCGGGGTCTCGATGTGCTGGGCGCAGACCGGGCAGCTGTGCCAGGGCTTGCCGCCGACGCGCGCCTGGGTCTTGGCGAACCACGCGCCGGTCAGGCCCTCGACGGCGATGCCGATGAACATGGCCGCCACGAGCGCCAGGCCGAGGCTGTGTCCGGTGGGCACGGGCACCGGGTCCGGGAGCATCTGGTTGAGGTCGCCGTGGGCGTACAGTCCGGCGATTCCGCCAGCGGCGAGCGGGGTGGCCACCGCCAGGGCGCCGATGGCGAAGGAGCCCAGGAAGCGGATGGCGGACAGGAGTCGGGCAGACACGGAGTCTCCAAAGAGGGAGGTCCCGGGACGCGCCCCGGCAGGGGGGCGGGGCGCGCCCCGAAGAGAGGGAAGCAGGCGGGTCAGTGGCGCTTGGGCCGGGTGATTCCGTGCTCGGCGAGCGCGGTCGCGAGGAACGCGCGGGCGGTGCCCGGCCTGCATCCCAGTCGCTTGGCTGTCTTGCGCGCGGACGGTTCCTTCATCAGGTCCCCACCAGCTTCGAGGACCTCGTCGACCATGGCCCGGACCGTCTCCAGACGGTCGTCGTCGACCTGGTCCCGGACGGGGTCGGAAACCGGTTCCTTCCCTTGCGGGAAGCGGGGTGTGGGCTCCTCGGGAACCGCTTCCTCCGGAGGGCGGGACGCACTGAGCGGATGCACCGGCACCCGGTGCGCCACCCACTCACCGTCCACTCCGGGAACCACCAGGGCGACCGGCAGGACGGGCGCGGGGATCACCTCGGGCGCCTCGTCGGACACGGTCTCGACGACCGCTTCCGGCTCCGGCTCCACCGCGTCGGGAACCACCGCAGTCAGCGGTGTGCCCCGCCGGATCCACCGGCGTCGGCCATCCCAGGACGCAGCCCGGGCGCGGCGATAAGTGGCCCGTCGGGCAGCGCGGATCTCGCGGATCGACGGCTCGTCGGGTGAGGCCGCGTTGGCCCGGGTCCACACCGTCTCGTACGCCTCGTCCATGGAGACGGTGGCGTTGTCGGCGAGCCGCCGGGCGCGCCGGACGAGGACCGGGTGTCGGCGGCCGAGTCGCCGCCACCGGTCGGCTTCCTCCGCGCTCTGCTTGGACAACGCGACCTTCTTGGAGCGCATGACCACCAGCCACAGGGCCACCGCGGCGAGCGAGGCGAGGGCGTAAGCGCCCGCCCGGTAGCCGCCGGCGGCCGAGTGGTCCTCAATCAGGTGCCCGGCCGCGTTGATGGCAGCCGCGATCACGGCGGTGATCACTGTGGCCCGCAGCAGCCACCGGTACGGGCGCTTCTGCTCAATGGCATGGCTGGTCAGCCCCGCCAGGGTGAGGGTCATGCCCTCGGTCAGGACCGGGATGCCAATGGCACCCATGCCCATCCCGAGCGCCGCGGCCGCCGATGCTTGCCCGGTACAGCCGAGGATCATGGAGACGGCGACGACTGGTAGGCCCCATAGCGGCATGTGGTTGGCCACCTTGAGCTGGGCGGCCTGCCAAGACGCGCGTCGTTCCCTGCGGCGGCGGCTGCGCAATTTCTCCCGAGCGTCACGCTCCTGCGCCTTCCGGGCAAGCTTGGCCTCGTCATCGGCGTTCTTCATCTCGCGCCGGTGCTCGCGGTCGAGGCGCCGCTGCTCGCGATCCTGCCGCCGGTCTTCGCGCCGCTGGGCCCACTCGGCGCTGCGGTCCCGGCGTTTCTCCTCCCGCCGTACGGACGGGCCGATGTGCACCTGTCCGTACGGCGGTTCGGACGGGTGCCCGTTGTGGGTAGGCGGGGTTTCGGTCTGGTAGGTCGTCACCGGTCCGTAGCCCCCTTCCCGGCGGCGCGGCGGCGCTCGACCTCCGCGTCGATCGGGCCAAGGGCCTGCTCCCAGCACTCGCCGACGACCACGCGCTTCAGCAGCAGGAGAAGGGCGAAGGACAGCGAGGCCAGGAACTCGTCCCGTTCCCCCTCGTCGAGGCTGGCCAGCGGCCACGAGCTGCCGTCGGCCTCGGGCGACCGGTCGGGTTCCTGAAGCTGCGGGACGGGGCCCTCGGGCCAGTAGCGCGCCTGGAGTTCCGCGTAGTGCGGGGGCCGCGGCGGCTCCGGCAGGCGGCGGGTACTCACCAGCCAGCCGCTGCGCAGATCCCCGTCGGGCGATACCGGCGACCAGGAGGTGATTGCCGGGTCGATCCGGCGGACAGCCTCCTTCGCGCTCTCGCGGGACCGCTCGACGCCGTGGACGACGCCGTCGCGGACGATGACCTCTACCGGCGTGTCCGCCACGGCGAGGTAGTGCTCGACCGTGGTCTGGAGCCACCGCTCGACCGTGCGGAGCGCGGCCAGCTCCTCGCGGGTCTGCTTCAGCTGGGCGGCCAGGGCCCCGGCCCGCTCCTGCTCGGCGCTCAGGTTGCGCTCCAGCTTGGCGGCCTGCGCCTGGACGAGCAGGGCGCGTTCGTCGAAGTCGCGCAGCAGCTGGTCGCGTTCGGCCTTGACCCCGGCCAGACGCAGCTGCACGGCCGGGATGCGGGCCTCGGCGCGGTCACGCTGGTCGCTCAAGGCGGCCAGGCGACGGGCGCGGATGATCCGGATCATGCGTGGGCCTCCTTGGGGCTGCGCGAGCCGGGGCGGGAGAAGTGGTGGACGGCGGCGCGGACCGCGCAGCGGCCCGCCAGGCCGGCGGCCCCCAGGACCGCGGCGGCCTTGACCGCCGCCACCAGCGCGGTGACGGCCGCGATCACGGCGGGCTCCAGGACGAGGCCGACGCCGTAGGCCAGGCCCAGCAGCACCACGACGAGGGCGGCCAGCGCCGCCGGGTGCAGCTTGTCGGCGCCGCTCACGATGCGGCGCCCGAGGCGGGCAAGTTCGGCTCGGGTCGTCACAGCGCCACCGCCGATCCGGCGATGGCGACGCCGTTCTTCCCCACGTCGCTGCCGGTCGAGCGGCGGTTGACCTCGCGGAGCTTGTCGACCATCGCCTTGCGGTCGTTGTCCGTCACGCCGCCCACCCCCAGGCCATCGCCTCGGGCTCGAAGCCGCTCCGGTTGTCCTCGTCCTCGATCTCGTCGAGGACCGAGGCCATGACCGTCAGGTGCGCGGCGGCGTGGGCGACGTCGTCGACGGGCAGGAAGCCGGAGGCGACCATGTCGGCGAGGGCCTCTCGGCGGGCGAAGTCCTCGGTGAAGCAGGCGAGCAGCGCATCTCGACGCTGCTGCTCGCTCAGGGTCTCGGGGATCTCGTACTCGCTGCCGGTGATCAAGTCGGCGTCGATACCGAGCTCCAGCGACAGCCCGATCCGCGTGGCGGCGTCGGCGAGCACCGGCGGGACTCGCCGGATGACCACCGGGTCCGTCATGATGTCGTTCATGCGGGATCCACTCCTTGGGTGAGATGGGTTCCGAAGTGGCCCCGGGGGCGGTGCAACGCCTTGTCCGGGGCCGCGCCCGTTTACGGGCGCCGGGATGGTGGATGCAGCCCAGACGGGCACGGCCGCGGCACATCCCCGTCGAGGCGGATGCGCCGGGCCGAAACTGTCTGGACGCCGGCCCTCGTACTGGCTCTTGAAGTGCTGTGACCAGTACCGAGGGCGTTCTTCTCTTCGCACGCTGTTGAGTTCTCAAGGCACCTGCGCTCTCCCGGCCTAGCCCCGCAGGGACCGGTTCCGAGGACGCATCCGGGCACAGAAGTGCCCGATCCGGCGTAGCCACATCCCGAAGTTCGGTACTTAACTTGCGCCGCTGGAGAGGACACTACAGGTCTTCGGTGCCATCTAGTCAAGAGTTAAGTACCTAACTTGCTCGGAGAAGTCGTCTACGCGGTCCGGTTGTGTACCAAAGTCGGATTCGGTGGGTACACTCAGCGGCCATGGAGAAGGCGAAGGGTGATCAGCGGGCCACCGCCCGCTCGATCGCCGACGACATCAGGGCGCAGATCAGAGGCGGCACGCTGCCGCCGGGCGCAGTGCTGCCCACGAGCCGGGAGCTCGCTAGTCGCTACGGGGTCTCACACAAGACCGTCAGCGCGGGCATCGACGTGCTGAAGGTCGAAGGGCTCGTTGTCGGCGAGCGAGGCGGCCGGCGGCGCGTACGGGCCTCCCGGCCTATCACCTGGAACTTGACCAGCTCGACGCAGGGCGCGGCCGTCATGGACGACTGGGCAACCGCCATCAAGGAAGCGGGCCGGGAACCCGCGCAGACGCTCAGCGTCACCACTGAGGGCGCGTCAGGAGAGGTCGCGGCCTGGCTGCACCTCGACCCCGGCGAGGAAGTCGTCCGACGCGAGCATCTCCGCACCGTGGATGGCAGACCGTTCCAGCTGGTCAACATGTGGTTCCCCGCCGGCCTCGTAAGGAACACCCCCCTCGCCGAGGAGAGGGAAGTAGCTCGCCCCGCCGCCGTCCTGGCTCAAGCCGGGCACCCCCAACAGCGCGTGCGGGACGAGATCGATGTGCGGATGCCGACACCGGAGGAGGCCGAGCCCCTGGGCCTCCCGCCCGGGACACCCGTGGCCGAGCACGTGCGCACTGGCCACGGCAACACCACGCCCATCTATGTAGTGCGCACGATTGCCCCCGGCGACCGGCACCGCCTCGTCTACGAACTGGGGGTCTAATCCGTATCAAATACGGACGACCTGTCAGGCGCGCCCGGCTGAGCTGGTATTGGTGCGGCGTCTGAGACGTCGAGGGATACGATGCGCAACGTCGCTTCGTAATTGCGGCGACACAGAAAGAAAGCAGAAGGCCCGGACCAGAAACGGTCCGGGCCCACCAAGCCGGAGACTCGATCCCACTCGCCAAAGTAGAGCGAGTCAACCGGCCATAGTTCGCGGTAGCGGCTCGGGAGCTTCCCCTCGCTCGCGTCGAACCGCGTGCGGGTCCACGATAGCGGGCCCAGCGCCGGTTCGTGCAGTAGGTCTGACTCCCCGTTTCGCTGTCCGCGGGAAGGCGATCACGGTGCACGGCCTCAATCCTCGGGTTGACCAGGCGGTTTTCCCCGCCGACGTCCCCTTCGGCAGCGCCACCCCGTTGGGTGAAGCCCCCGGCGGTGGTGTGGCTCACATCACAACCAGCAACCACCACAGCGCTCGCGTCGAGCCCCATGGTCTGCCCGAAGACCGAAGGAAGGCGACGACGATCTCCCGGCCCTGCGCAGCTGCCGGGGGCGTTCAGTGAGCATCCCGAAGCAGCAGGCCGCCCACGAGGGTCAGCAAGTCGTCGAGCTCTACGGTCCCGAGGACGGCGGGTGGTACGAGACCCGGGTGAAGGACTGGGTCGGGCTGTGTTCTGACCTGCGCGACGCCGACGTGCGGGGCTACGTGGTCCTGCGCGGCTTGGTGATCGAGAAGTTCGCCAACCACGTCCGCAAGCTGACCCTGAACGAGATGTGCGAGCTGATCCCGGGCCCGAACGGGAAGACGTCAAGCCTCACGCGCGTCCGGGACATGCTGCGGGCGCTCACCAGCGTTGGCCTGGTGACCACTCCCGAAGGGGAGCCGTTGACGACCTCCTCCAGCAAGAAGGCCGCCGACAAGCCGCTGCGCATCCGCATCAACGACGCCGCGCCCCCGAGCTACCAGGGGTGGCGTAACGCCGAGGCGAAGCTCCAGGCCATCAAGGCCGCCGCCGGCGCCGAGGCCGATGATCCCGGAGCCGAGGCCCCCATCCCGGCACCTGCACCGAAGCCGACCCGCAAGGCCGCTCCGAAGTCTGGTCGGAATTCCGACCAGGCCAGGAGTCGTGGTCGGAATTCCGACCAGGCTGGTCGGGATTCCGACCACGGTGGTCGGGATTCCGACCACGACTCTCGTGGTGACCTGCGGGAACGCGATCTTCCCGTGGTGTCTTCTAATGGATCTTCTCTCTCTACTGAGGTCGCAGGTCAGGCGTTGCCTCCGCTGCCCGCTGCGCGGGGAGAGAGAGACCAGGCTTCGCCGATCACGTCCCATACGGTTCTGGCCGAGGCCGTTGCTGAGGCGTTCGCGGAGCAGTGGAAGGTCCAGCGCGGTACGCGCCCGGGCCGCCGCCAGCTTCGGGCCGTCGTGCAGGACGGGGTGGAGGCCCTGGAAGACGGCGACACCGTGGAGTGGCTGCTGGAGTCCGTCGTGCCGTTCATGGTCCGCAACGGCTACCTGGACTTCGGGCGGGCGAAGACCCACCCGCAGTGCCCGGCTCCGAAGGGCACGCGTGGACCGGGCCAGCGCGCCGCGGTCTCGGACTGGTGCGGCGAATGCAACGACGGCGTCCGCCCTGAGCTCGTCGCCGAGCGGTTCCGCAAGGTTGCCGGCCGCCTGGTGAAGTGCGCAGCATGCCACCCCGGCGCGGTCAAGCAGACCGCCGCTGTCTGACCTACCTCGACCCCGAAAAACAGCACGGCGGCCGCTCCCGACAAGAACCGGCCGCCGTGTGATCCCAACCCGATGGAGAAGAGATCCATGACCAGCATGACATCCCCGTCCCCGGACACCGACGGCACCAGCCTGTTTGACGGCGACCCGGACGTGGTCCCCGGCCCCCGCCGGTCCGCCGAGGGGTTCGACCGCGTGCCGCCGCAGGACCTTGAGGCTGAGCGGTCCGTCCTCGGCGGGATGGAGTTGTCGAGGGACGCCATCGCCGACGTCATCGAGATCCTCAAGGGGCGCGAGTTCTACCTGCCGGCCCACGAGACGATCTACGCCGTCATCGTCGAGATGTACGGCAAGGGCGAACCCGCCGACCCGATCACGGTCGCCGCCGAGCTCACCCGACGTGGCGAGCTCACCCGGGTCGGCGGCGCCCCCTACCTGCACGCCCTGGTGCAGTCGGTGCCGACCGCGGCGAACGCCGCGTACTACGCCGAGATCGTCCGCGAACGCTGGAAGCTGCGCCAGGCCGTGGAGACCGGCACGCGCATCACGGCCATGGGCTACGCCCAGGAGGCCGACCCGGAGGAGGTCGTCGAGTCGGCGGCCGCCGAACTACTCGCGCTGAAGGCTTCGTTCGACACGGGCAAGGACCCGGCCGGGTGGGATACCCCGCTCGCGGAGCTCCTGGACGAATGGGAGGAAGCCCAGGCCGAGGGCGAGAACCCCGGCTTGCCAATGCCCTACTCCGACTTGCAGTCCATGCTCGGCACCGTGCCCGGCCACCTCGTCGTCGTCGCTGGCCGCCCCGGCATGGGCAAGTCCGTCGTCCTCCTGGACTTCATGAGGCACCTGGCCGTCGTCCACGGCAAGCCGGCCGCGTTCGTCTCCCTGGAGATGGCCCGCCGCCAGATCATGAACCGCTTGATCGCAGCCGAGGCCGAGATCCCCCAGCACGCCGTGCGCACCCGGGCCATGGACGCTGAGGAGTGGAAGAAGTACGACAAGGTCAAGAACACCCTCGCGCAGGCTCCACTGCGGCTGATCGTCCCGCCCGGCGGTATCACCGTCGCGCAGATCCGCTCCAATCTGCGCCGCTGGGCCATCGAGGACCGTCTGCCCGCAGCCCTCGCCGTCGACTACCTCCAGATCGTCAAGCCCGAGGCTGGCAGGGGCGCCAACCGCACCAACGAAGTCGACGGCATCGCCCGCGGTCTCAAGGAACTCGCTCTCGAATTCGACCTCCCGATTTTCGCCGCAGCTCAGCTCTCGCGGCTCACCACCGCCACCACGGACCGCGTCCCGCAGCTGTCCCACCTGCGTGAGTCCGGCGAGATCGAGCAGGCCGCCGACGCCGTGGTCCTCCTTCACCGCGAGGACTACTACGAGCCGGAGAGTATCCGTGCCGGTGAGATCGACCTGATCGTCGCCAAGAACCGTGAGGGAAGCACCGGCATCGTCACCTGCGCCTTCAGGGGAAGGTTCAGCCGCGTCGACGACATGGCCCAAGGCTGACCAAGGAGCCCGGCCGTACGAACCCGGGCCCGCCAGGGGCCGGTATCCGACACACTGGACGCAGACATGAGGAGGTTCCGATGAGTGCACAGCCGGCCGAGGCGTACCCGACTCGCTCGCCGTACCGGATCGAGTCGGACGAGGGTCCGCAGTCGATCGCGGAGCTCAAGGCCGCGTTGGCTCCGTGGCCGGAGCACTTGATGGCCTTCACCGCGCGCTTGGAGGCTGCCGAGTTCTCGAAGCTGCGGGGCTTGATTGCCGAGTACCGGATGGTGTGGCTCTCGCTCGTCCACCCCGTTCTCCGTGAGGCCACCGCGAACTCGCAGGGAGGCAGCGCAGGCGCCGTGCCGTGGGACGAGGTTATGGCCGACTACGACCCCGAGACGTTCGAGCTGCTTCCGGGGGCGCGTCCGTGACCTACAAGGTGGTCGTGGGGGAGGACGCCCGGCGCGGCATGGCCGGCCTGGAACCTGCGCAGCGGCGGGCGGTCAACGACGCGGTCCGCGGAGAGCTGGCGATGCGCCCGCTTTCCGTGGGCAGCGAGTACGAGGGACATGGGTCCGGTGCGCTTCGGCTGCTGGTTCTGGAGGCGGCCCGTGTCTCGATCGGCTACCGGGTCTACTCGGACCGTGTCGAGGTGGAGATCGTCTGGCTTCTCGGCCACCCTTGAGCCAGCCCGGCTGATCCCGAGTCAGCGGAGAACCCCCGGCACCACATTCCTGTGGTGCCGGGGGTTCTGTGGTGGTCGGTCCGGTGGCAGGGGCCTGGCGGGCGTCCCTCACTCTCACCGCTTAAGAGGTGAGACTTCGGGTGATGTTCAGCCGGGTGCCGGGGGCCAGGCGCAATGTCGGGCCGCCGTCCCGGAACTGGAGAACGATGCGGGGGCTAGCGGGGGTGGAGTGGTCGGTGCGGGCGGCGGCGACGAGACGTCGGCGGCCGCCGACGTCGACTATGTCGTCGCGGCGGATCGTGCACGCGGCCCGCGGTCCGGCGATCACGTCGCCGCTCTACTCGGCGAGCTTGTCGACGAGGTGGCTGCATGTGCGGCCGAGCTCGTACATGTGCATCACGGCCGACTTCAGCCCGGGGCCGGCGTCGCTCTGCATGTCGGTGCGGGCCCGGTTCAGCAGGGCGTTCCACTGGTGCCAGTCGCCGGTGCTGCGGGCACACGCGTCGCGCCGGGCTTCGGTCTCGTCGGCCATGACCGCGAGGTGCGCGCGTAGGTCGACCGTCAGCGCGCGGACTTCCTCGGCGCGGGGCAGCACCGGGCGTTCGAGGAGGGCGCGGGTGACGGTGGCGCGGATCGTCACCAGGTCCACAGGGGGAGTGTCGCCCGTCATCAGTGACTCGATGCGCGGCGGGGTCTGGTCGGTGGCGTTCACGCGGGTTCTCCTCGGCCTGGGGGACGTCTGCGAACGGCGGCCGGGCCCGTGCGGGGGAGCAGGGGCCCGGCCGCTGCACTCCCTGTCGGGGGCTGGTGGCTGCCCCAGGGGTGCTGACCCCTAGGTAACGGCCGTTGTCCGGGCGGGGGCAGGTCGAGCCCGCTGCTTTCCGCGTGTATGCCCCCGGACGAGTTGACCGTTGCTTTGCCGTTCCGGGGTGGACGCCGGGCCTACGGTGGGTTCGTGGAGCGCACGCGCAATGAGGCGCTGGCCGAGTGGATGGCCGAGCATCAGATGACCGAGGGCGAGCTCGCCGACGCGGTCAACGGCGAGCTGGGGGCCCTCACCGGCCGGGACGGGCTGGTGTCGGACCGCACGGTGCGCCGGTGGCTGTCGGGCGAGACCCGGTGGCCTCAGACTAGGCAGTGCAAGGTCCTGGAGCAGCTGGCCGGCCGCTCTGCCGAGGCCCTCGGGTTCGTCCCGCGCAGGAGCAGGAGCAGGAGCGCGCCGCCGCAGGAGGTGGAGCCCGTGCAGCGCCGCGTCTTCCTGACCGCCACCACTGGAACAGCACTGGCCGCCACCGCGGTGGCCGGGCAGGGGCCGCGGCCGCGCGTCGGTATGAGCGACGTGAACCGGCTCGCCGCGCGCCTGGCCGACGTGGTCGCCTCCGATGACCGGCACGGCGGCACCACCGCGCTGGAGACCCGTGCCGCCGCCCTGGCCCGGCAGACCCTCGACCTCCAGCAGCGCGGCAGCAGCACCACCCGGGTCCGCAGCCACCTCTACGCCCTGGCGGCCGCCTTCACTTCCAGCGCGATGTGGGCGGCGACCGACGGCCAACGGCTCGACACCGCGCAGCAGCACATGCAGCGCGCCGTCACTCTCGCCGGCCTGTCCGGCGACGGCGCCGTCCGCTTCCGCGTCTGGGGCCACGCCGCCGCCCTCTACCGACAGCTCGGCCGTTACACCGACGCCCTGGCCGCCGACGACGCCGCCCGCGCCGTCGTCATCACCCGCCGCGACCCCCTCTACGCCTCCCTCGCACACGCCCGCATCGCCGTCACGCACGCCGACCTCCACGCCCGCACCGCAGCCCTGCGCAGCCTCGGCCACGCCCAGGACGCCCTCACCCGCGCCGACCGCAACACCCCTCGCCCACCGTGGATGCAGTTCTACGACGAGGCCGAGCTGGAGCTGCTCACGCTCATCACCCACACCGTCCTCGGCCAGTGGGCCGACGCCGAGGCCCACGCCCACCAGCACCTCGCGCTGCTGCGCCCGGAACTGGTCCGCAACCGCGCCCTGTCGCTGGCATACCTGGCGCACGCGCAGCTGGAGCAGGGCGCACTCGAACCCGCCGTCGCCTCCGCCCTCGCCGTGCCCGCCGACGCGCGGCAAGGGAGGGCCGGGCAGAAACTCGCGCAGTTCACCGCGCGGCTCGCCGCGGTGGCTCCGCGCACCCCCGAAGCCCGCGCCTGGGCCGACCACTGTCACGAAGGGAAGACGAGCGTTGAGCGTTGAGCTCCGGCACCACACGGACGTCGAGGCCGCCCGCCAGGACCTCCTGAGCATTTACACCGACGTCCACGCCGACGAAACCAGCGACTTCTACTCCGCCGCGCGGTTCGCCGACCGGCTCCGCGGCCACGCCGGCCCGGGCTGGGAGGCCGTCATCGCCTACGACGCGGGCGAACCAGCGGGGTTCGCGTACGGCACGCCGCTCGGTGCGACCACCGCCTGGTGGGAGGACATGCTCACCCCGCTCCCTGACGGGTACGCAGTCGAGACCGGGCGCCGCACGCTCGCTTTCAACGAGCTGAAAATCCGCTCGCGGTGGCGCGGCAAGGGCCTCGGCCGTCGCCTCCACGACGAGTTGCTGTCCGGCCGCAGTGAGGAGCGTGTGACGCTGCTGGTGAATCCGCAGCGACCGCGGGTCGTGACGCTCTACCAGGCATGGGGTTACGAGGAAGTCGGCCGCCAGCAGCCCTTCCCGGACTCACCGGTCTTCGCGTGCATGACCCGCCCCATGCGCCTGCCCGAGCAGTAGCCGAGCGCCGAACGCACGCCGACGTCGAACGCCTCCCGGAGCACCATCCCGGGAGGCGTTCGACGTACGGGCCGGCAGGCGGCGCGTGGCGGGTGCTCTGCTCTCGCTCCCTCCTGGCCATGCCAAAACGGCCGTTTTGATTCCCAGACGGAAAGATCAAGTTGGTGTGCGGAAGGGGATTGACCACGGAGTAAAAAGGTACTTGAATTAGATGCGTCGGAGCGGCCGGGAATCCCCTCCGACACCCCCGGGGCCACCCGGGTCAACACCGAAAACCTCAACAGGAGAAGCCATGAACAACACTTTGGCCCCCGTGCCGACTGTCGACCTCACCAAGCGCGAACGCGAGTTCTTCGTCGTCGGTACGGACGAGGTGGACGGCTACGAGGTCTGGCACATCGAGGAGGCCCCCGCGGACCCGCTCGACTCCCAGGAGCTCTACGACGAGCTCTCGTGGGACGCCTACGACGCCTTCGGCGGCGTCTCGCCGGTCTTCGCGATCAGTCACGCGCACGCCGCCGGTATCGCCCGCCGCGACTGCCGCCTGTAGCCGTCAGCCCCGCCCCGGCCGCAAACCACCGTGCGGCCGGACGACGGCGCGGCCCTGGGAACGCGATGCAGCAGCACTCACCGCTGCATGAGCATCGGCCGCGCCGCCGTGACGTGTCACCGAAAACCTCAACATCAGGAGTACGACCCACCATGACCATGCAGACCACGCAGTCGACTCAGGCCGCGCAGCTCCCGCTGTTCGAGAAGCTGGAGGCCGCCGGACTGTCCCCCGAGATGTGGGGCGACAGCGCGGGCACCTACGTCCTGCTGACCCTCGCGGACGGCTCGCAGATCAGCATCAGCGCAACCATCACCGACGGGGCCGAGGTGTGCGCCATCCACGACGTGGACGAGCACAGCAGCTGGCAGGCGTACTGGCACGACGCCGACCAGGAGAAGTTCGCCACCGTCTACGACTCCGAGGGCGAAGACAAGGAGTGCGCGGTCGACACCGCCGCCGTCGCCGAGGCCGTCACTGCCCACATCAAGCAGCACGAGTCCACGCTCACCGAGGCCGACGTCCTGCGCGGCGCGCTCTCCACCTACGGCATCTCCGCGTACGACGGCGGCGAGGGCGGGGCCACCTACCTCGTGGTGCCGTTC
Source organism: Streptomyces sp. NPDC046215 (assembly GCF_040646215.1). Taxonomy (NCBI): domain Bacteria; kingdom Bacillati; phylum Actinomycetota; class Actinomycetes; order Kitasatosporales; family Streptomycetaceae; genus Streptomyces; species Streptomyces sp. NPDC046215. Next base: position 46,171 of record NZ_JBEYZW010000030.1, read on the forward strand.
AACCCGCACGCCGACGAGGACTCCGCCCGCCTCGAACCCCACTTCCTCGTCTCCTCCGGCGAGGACGCACACCGCCTGATGGCCGGGCACGACGAGCCGTGGAGCGCCTCGCTCTACGACGGCAACGGCGACTACGTGGACACCCTGGACACCGCGCCCGGGGGCCTGACGCTGGTCGAGGACTCCGCGCACTGCGCCCGCGCCATCGCGGTGTACATCGCGGACCACCGGCGCGACTGGATCGCCCCGGCGAGCACCGGACTCCGAGCCGTCCCCGACGACATCAGCACGATGAAGTACGACGTGCTCAAGGGCAGCCAGCACCTCGGCGTGATCCTCGACGAGACCTCCGCCCGCCTCACCCGGGGCGGTTGGGCCGCGTGGTCCCCGAAGGCTTCCCGCCGCGACGGCACCGTCGGTTTCTTCGCCACGAAGGAGGAAGCCGCACTCGCCATCGCCCGCACCTGGGGCCTGTGCCTCGCCGAGGCGGCGCAGTGGCGGACCCTCAAGGGCATCAGTGCCCCGTTCTTCGTGTACGGCGACGTGCAGGATGACGGGCGCGTGTGGCTCGCCCGCGACCGCCAGCGACTGACCGGCGAGCCGGTCGAGGTCGTCAAGCTCGCGACGGAAGCCGGTTGCCGGTACGGCTACACCGCCAGCGGCCAGCGCATCGACTTCGGCGGCACCGCCACGAAGGTCTGGGCCGCGTAACAAACGGCCCCGGGGCGAGCGGGAAGGGAATCCCCGCTCGCCCCACCAAAAGGGCCACGCACAAGGATCAAGAAGAAGTGAAGCGGCCGACGGGGAATCTCGTCGGCCGCTTCGCGCTCGGCCACCGAGGGCCCTCAACGGCCCATGAACCGAACACGTCACCATGGTAGCCAACCACGCCCCGGGCAACGGAGAGTCCCCACCAGATGCAGATCATCGACGGCCACCAGTACGGCACACGCCAGGACCTCGTCGAGCACACCGGCTACAGCACGGCCACGCTCTCCGACTTCTGGAAGGACCGCGTCTCCAACGGCCACCCGCCCGCACGCATCATCGACGGCGTCATGCACTGGGACGTGGACGAGTGGGACCGCTGGTACGCCGAGTTTCAGCGCACCCGGCGCAACGCGGCGAAGCCGATCGACCGCAGCGGCGACCCCGACGAGGAGCTCAGGCCAGCCGACCAGGCCAGGGTGCTGGGCCTGCCCCGGAACATGATCGCCCAGTACCGGAAGAAGCCACCGAACGGCTGGCCGAAGCCGACACGAGTCGAAGACCTTCCCGCCGGCGGGGTGCGCGAGTTCCGTACCCGGCGGCAGCTGTGGGAGTACCACGACACCACCAACCGGATCGGCACCGCCGGCCGCCGTGCTGCCACCGGACCGGACCCCCGTGTGCAGATTGCTGCCGACGCCCTGGCAGCACAGCCCGACCGGGCCGCCGGCGACATCGCCGCCGACTTGGCGGAGGCGCACGGTCAGTCCGTCCACACCTGGAAGCGGATTATTACCGCGGCCCGCAGGCAGACGCAGTAGCGACTGGCAACCGCATCCCGCGCGCCGGCAGCGCCCGCAGGTGCGGTACGTGAGAGAGCCCCGACAGACAATCGGTCGGGGCTCTCTCACACGTCGGGGCGGAAGGCGCGGCACGCTGGTGAGGAGCTGATGCTGCCTCATTTACCGGAACCGGAGACGTGATCGCGCGCAATCATCTCGCTGTCAGGTCCGGTGGTTTTTTCGGGCGCCGGAGGGTACCTACTGGTGCGGTTTTTCCGGCGAGGTGGCGGCGGACCCCAGGGCATTTTCCGGCGCTGACTTCGCGGTAGCAGCCGCAGCGTTCTTCGGGGCAGCCGTCTTGTTCGCCGTCCGCGGCCGGCCCTTGGGGCGGCGCTTCGGCTCCTCCGCACCCAGGCCCTTCAGCTCTTCGGCTGTCCAGCCGGCGGCCTGTGCTTCCACGTAGGCGCGGCCGTACGGTTCCTCGGTCTTCTCGAACTCATCCCGCAGCGTCTTCCGGTCTGCCAGGAGGCTGGCGAGCGGGCCCAGGGCGGTCTCACGCGCAGCGTTTATCTCCTGCGCCTGCCTCATGATCTCTTCTGCTGTAGCCATGATCGGATCGTAGTAGTCGACCGGCTCGGAAGGAATCGAGTTGGGTCGGCGTGATACCTCGCCCCTGGCCGCTGTCGTCGTCGTAGGCCGAAGCCCTCCATCCCCGGCGGATGAATTCCTCGTGCCCCTGGACAGCCCCGCCGCACCCCGAACCCCGAACGCTCGTTGAACGAGAGCACATTCCGTTTCCCTCGCATCTACCTCAAATCCCCTCACATCACCCCTCATCCGTCTCAACAGCATCCGTTCATTCCGTTGACTGCCATCTGTCCCAGAGCTACCGTCAGAGGCCAAAAGATCAAGAACGGATGGACAAAGGTACGTCCCCTGCGGGGACGTACGCGGCTTCGCCGCTGAAAGACCGGGGGGAGGGGGCGGCGCCAGGTGGCCTGGGTCACGGGGATCGTGGACATGGAACAGGTGGAGTACCGCCTGTCCGCGAATTCCGGTTGCTACGTCCAGCTCGACGCCGAGGGCGCCCAGCAGCAGGGCCAGGCGGCGACTGACGCGCAGGTCGACTACCGCATGAAGGCGGCCGAGAACGGCGGCCTCGTGTGGATCGGCGAAGGCCTGCCGGAGGTCGGCCTGACAGCCGGAACCATCCTCGACGAGGCCGGCAAGAACGCTGCGCGAGCGCTGGCGAACGGCACCCACCCTGTCACCGGCGAGCGACTGGTGCGCGCCGAACTCCGGGCGCACCCGCGCTCTCAGCTGGCCGGCGCCCGCCTCGTCGAAGCGATCGAAGCCGCCGCCGCGGCCGCGGGGGTCGAGCCGGGCGACCTTTTCCGCGGCAAGCCCAAGCAGCAGAAGAAGTACGCGACCCTCGCGCGGATGGTGCACGCGCAGGGCGAGCGCCACCGGCTCCAGGTGGATTCCCTGCACCGCCTCGCCCGTGCCGCTGGGCTCGACCTGGACGACATTTACGACGCCGGGGAACTCGCCGAGGCGCGCGCCCACGAGGGCGAGCGCGTCAACGTCCGCATGCGCGCCTACGACGTGGTGGCGGACCTGCCCAAGGGCGATTCCGTGCTGTGGGCTCTGCTCGCCGAACAAGACGAGGCGGGGTTCCGTGAGCTCGTCCACCAGGCCAAGCGGGAGGCGTTCGCGCAGCTGGAGGAGTGGATCGGCTACGGCCTGGCGAGCGAGGACGGCAAGCTGCACCGCATCGCCACCGGGGGACTGCTGGGCTGGACGGTGGAGCACCAGTCGGCCCGGCCGGTCGACGACCAGACGCCGGGCGATCCGCACCTGCACGTCCACGTCGTCATCGTGAATATGGCCAGGTGCGAGGACGGCCAGTGGCGGGCCATCGCCAACGGCGGCCGCGATCTGCACCGGCACGTGCGCGCCTTCGACGGACTGTTCAAGGCGCGCGTGCGTGCGCTGGCCGGCGAGCGGTTCGGCGTGCGCTACGAGCGCGACGTGCGCACGCGCGCCTGGAACGTGGTCGGCATACCCGAGGAGCTGCGCGCGCACTACTCCCGCCGCGCTGCCCAGGTCGACGCGCAGGCCGGTGCGGAGGCCAGCCGCGAGGAGAAGATGAGGATCTCGGCCGAGACCCGGCACGCCAAGCACGACGCCGGTGTGATCGACCTGCGGGCGCACTGGCGGCAGCGTGCGGAGGATCTGGGCCTCGACGTCGACGCGATGGTCGCGGCCGCCGCCCCGGGCCCGCCCGGACCGGACGGCACCATGGCAGCCGGCGGTCCCGACGGCCCCCGGATGCCGACGCCGCAGCAGATCGCCGCCGAGGTTTTCTCCCCCACCCGCGGCCTCACCGCCCACGAGAAGGAGTTCAGCAGGGCGCAGCTGCTGGCCGCGGTGGCGAACGCGTGCCCGTACGGTCTGGGCGACGGTGTGCTGGAGGACGTGGCGGACCAGGTGCTCGCGGTGCAGGGGTACGCGAGGGCACTGCCGCACCGCGGATCGGCCCTCATGTCGAACACCGACCGCTACACCACCCACGACATCCTCGCGGCCGAGCAGGTCATCGTCGACCAGGCCAGGGCCCGCTACGCCGACGGCTCCGCCCGCCTGACCGGCGACCAGGCCGCGGCCGCGCTCAGCGTTTTCCAGGTGGCGGCGGGCTTCGAGCTGTCGGCCGAACAGCGGCGCGTAGTGGAGCGTCTGCTGACCGCCGGGCACGGCGTGGATGCGGTGTTCGGCGTCGCCGGTTCCGGCAAGACGACGTTGATGGAGGCGTGCCGGATCGGCTGGGACGCGGTCGGCATGACCTACGCCGGCGCCTGCTTGTCCGCTGTTGCCGCGCAGAACCTGTACGAGGGATCGGGGGTGCCGTCGAGCACCATTGCGTCCTGGCTGAAGCGCATCGAGGCCGGCACCGGGTTGCGCGGCGTGGATGTCCTGGTGCTGGACGAGGCCGTGATGACGGACGACCGGGCGATGGCCGTGCTGCTCGCCGAGGCGGCCCGCACCGGCACGAAGATCATTGCGATCGGCGACCCTCAGCAGCTCCAGGCGATCGGCCCCGGCGGCGGTTTCGAAGAGGTCCACCGCCTGGTGGGCGGCGAGTTTCTCGCCGACAATCGCCGCCAGAAGGACGAGGGCGAGCGGGCCGCGCTGGAGGTGTGGCGCCAGGGTGCGGCGCAGCGCGAGCGGGCGCTGCGCATGCTCTCTGATGGTGGCCGGGTGCACGCCACGGACACTGCCGACGCGGCCCGCGCTGAGATCCTGGCTGCCTGGAACCAGATCCGCACGCGGTGGCCGGACGCGCACGACGCACTGGCGAACCTTGTCGTCCTGGCGGCCCGCAACGAGGACGTCGACAGCCTCAACGCCGGCGCCCAGGCCCTGCGACGCGCCGCCGGGGAACTCGGGCCCGCGCGCACCTTCGTGCTGCCCCGCCGCGAGACCCTGACCCTGGCGGTCGGGGACGTTGTGCGCGTGCGGCGCAACGATTACCGCTCGCGCCGCGGCGCTGGACTCGATGTGCTCAACGGCTACCGCGCCGTCGTCACCGACATTTCCGACGACCGCAGGGTGCAGATCACCTGGCGGCGCGAGGAGTCCGACGGCACCGTCAGCCACCAGCAGGCGTGGCTGACCCCGGGCCAGATCAGCCAGGGCGCCCTCAGTCTGGGCTATGCGATGACCATCGCCGCATCCCAGGGCCTGACCGCGCAGACGAGCCTGATGTATGGCCTCGGCGCGAACAGCTTCAGCCTCTACCCCGGCATCACCCGGGCCAAGGGCGAGAACCACCTGTGGCTGCCGGCGGCCGCCCTGGAGGACGAGGAGACGCGGGCCACCCTCGGCGAGCCGCGCAGCGAGGCCGAACTCCTGGACCGCGCCCTGTACGCGTACGGCGCGTTGCTTAAGCAAGACCGTCCGGCGCAGATGGTCAGCGACCAACTGCGCGCTGCTCCCGACCCTGTCGCGCCGCCGGCGCCCGCGCCCGAGCCGGAGTTTCCGGCGTGGGACGACACCGTGGCGCGGCCGTACGGTGCGCTGTCCGACGCCGTCCTCGACACCAAAATCGCCAAGGCCGAGCAGCAGGCGACGGCGGCCGGGCGCGCGGCCGCCGACAAAGCGCGCGAGCTGGAGAGCGCCGCCGCCGAACTCACCGCGCACGTCTCACCGGGCAAGCGCATCGCCGACGAGGCCGGCGCCTTGCTTGCCGAGGCCGACCGACTCCTTGACCTCGCCCAGCAGGAGACGGCGAACGCCGACCGGGCCGGCACCGAGGGGGACAGGGCCCGGACGATGCGTCAGGAGGCAGAGACGGCCGCGGGGCGCACCCGGCTCGGGCTGCGCACCTCCGGCACGTCCCGCGGCGCCCAGCAGCAGCTGTTCGCGCAGTACACCGAGCAGATGGAGGCCGCGCACGAGGAGCAGCAGCGCGCCCGCCAGGCTGCCCAGGCCGCCCAGCGCGAGGCGTGGCAGACCATCGCCCGCTCTCCCTACGCCGGAGTTTTCCGGGCACAGGGCGCCACCGGTGCCCCGCCCCGCGAACTCGACGAGATGCAGGAGCGGCTCGCCGCGATGCGCGAGTCTCTGCCGGTTCTCGCGCAGCAGATCGACACGCAGCGCGCCGAGGACGTCGAGCATGCCCGCGGCCGGGAGAGCGGACTTCGCGCCCGGGCCGAGACGCTGCGGACGACCACCGCCGCGCTGCGTGCGGAGCGGGAGCTGCGCCAGCAGATCGCAGCACAGGCCCCAGGACAGGACCAGGCGGAGCACAACGCTCGCCAGATGGTCCGGCCGCCGGCCCGCCGTGCGGAAACGGCTGGCGCTCAGCAGAACCGGCAGGGCCCAGAACCGGTCCTCCGGCCCGATTCGTCCGGCCAGAAGGTCACCTGAGCGCGGTGCGGCGCGCACTCAGACAGACGGCCCGACAACCGCCCGGACGGCGCGTGTGGCATCACTGGTCTCGCCGGTGACGACGCGGAGCATGGGCAGCAGCTCGGAGCCGAGCGCGAGCCGCTCGGTGGGGTCAGTGACACCACTCCACTGCTGGACTGCCCGCTCTGCCGAGGCACGGGTGAACTCGTGCTCGGTGCCCCACACCTGGGCCTGGAGGCCGGTGGTGTGCAGGTACCAGCGGGCCGCCGCCGCCGGCTGACCCATCAGGTGGGCGATCCAGCCGCGCAGCTCCCGCACGTTGATCGTGTGCGAGTGCGCGGCCCCGAACGTGGCTGTGAACTCGCGGTCGATGCGTTCGGCCTCCACGTTCGCCGCGGCGAGGCGCTGCGGGTCGATCGGGGGGACGCACGCCGCGGTGATCGCCGCGATCTGCCAGCGGTACTCCGCCGGCGGCGGAGGCGCCTCCGTCTGTCCCACCGCGGCCGCCGCGCTCTCCGGCTCCGGGCGGGCGAGCGCGGAAGGCGTCCCGCCGGTGTGCCAGAAGGCCGGGTTGACGAGCCCCCAGGGGGCATGCAGAGTCTGGTCGGTGCTCATGGTGCTCCCGGTTACTGGGGGACGATGCGGCGCACGGCCACGATGCGGGTGATGGGGCTGCTGGAGTTGCGCCAGCTGCTGTACGCGACGATGCGGGTCTGCACGCCGGTGCGGGGCGCCTCGATGACCAGGCCGCTGCCGATGTACATCCCGACGTGACCGGGGGCGGAGGCGGAGCCGCCCGAGCCGGGCGTGAAGACCAGGTCGCCGGCCATCGGCGCGTCCATGCTCACGGCCTGGCCCTCGTTGACCTGGGTGTAGGTGGTGCGGCTGATGGCCACCCCGGCCGCGCGGTAGGCCTGTTCCATGAGACTGGAGCAGTCGCACCAGTGCGCGGGGTTCGAGCCGAGTGCGTTGGTGCAGTCGCCTCCGAGGTGGTACCAGCCGCCCTTCTGGTAGAGCGCCCAGGCGACCGCTTTACGGACGGTGTCCGGGGCGTCGGCCGGGATGGAGAAGCCCTTCGGAAGGTCCACCGGTCCGCTCGGTGCGGCGGGGGCGGTGTACTTCTTGGCGCTGGCCATGATGGCGCGGACGTAGTCGTAGGTCTGCCCGCGGGCGAAGGACCGCGGCGGGACCCCGTGGTACCTCATGACCGCGCCCCAGCCGGCGTTGTAGCCGGCCAGGGCCAGCTCGATCGGGTCACCTGGGAAGCCGGACTTCTTCGCGTCCTTGAGGAGATCGCACATGTACCGGCCCTGCGCGATGATTCCGTCCGCCGGGTCGTAAGGGTCGGCTTTCCCGTTGTTGTCGGCGTCCACGGCGTAGGCCTGCCACGTGCTGGGGATGAACTGGGCGATCCCGTGGGCGTCCGCCTCGGAACGGGCGTTGGGATTGAATTCGCTCTCGGCTCCGAGCTGCGCGGCCAGGATCGGGGCAGGCAGGCCGGGGCAGGCACCGGCGGCCTTCTCGATCCAGGGGGCGAACTGGGGTGGCACCGAACCTGCCTTGAGACCACCCCCGATGGCACCTGTATTCGGGTTCGCACTCGCGACATCCGATGTCGTGGTCTGGATCGTCACGCCGGCTATGAGCGTGAAGAACGCACCCAGCCCCGCCCCCGCGCCGATCAGCAGCTTCTTGGCCACCCCGCCCCCGTCCCCTCCCTTGTCGTCACCTACTGGCGTATGACGTCCGCGCCCATGGCCTGCTCAAGTGCACGCCGGTGATAGCGAAAGGTCCGCCCCGCCTTGAGCGACGGCAGGTGGCCAGCGCGTGTCATCCGCATCACGAGCTGGTAGTCCAGCCGCAGGTAGTCGGCGGTCTCCTTGGCGGTGAGGACCTCGGGCCACCCCTGCGACTGTGCGTTGCATGTGCAACTTGACGGGGTGCTGTCCTCGCGGCTTTCACCGGCGTCGTCAGTGCCTGCGGGTGCCACCAGCGGTCTCCCATCCCGTCCGGACGTTCCTGAACTGATCAAGGACCGTACCAACTCATAACTGAAACCACAGCAGTCATCAACAGTCACTAAAAGTCATAGACAGACTCAGAGGCCCCTTGCTAAACATTGCTTTTGATCATCTTGCGTCTGGCGAGCGCAGGCATCGAGGCACGTTGGGGGCGGTGCAGCTATGGCCAGGGGGGTTCCACAACTGGAGCGGCTGGAGCCGCATGTCCGGTTGGTCGTGCCCGTCATGGCCACCGGAGGCGGCAACGGCCGTTCAACGGTCGCCGGACTCCTCGCTGACGCCTTCGCCCTGCACGGTGAAACGGTCCTGCTCGACACCGTCCCCCGCCTCGCGTCGCCCTGGCCCGGATGGGTCGCGACCGCGGGCGAGGGTCTCGCCGCGCTCCCGCCGGACCGGCCCGCCACGCGGGCTCAGGCCCGCACGGCCGCCGCGGCCGCCGCAGCATCCGGCGCCCCGTGGCAGGTGATGACCGATCACCTGCCCTGGCACGTCGCCCCGCTTTCCCTGCCGGACGCGCCGGAGGCGTGGCACCAGCTCGCCGCGATCGGAGGCTGGCAGGCCGTCATCGCCGACACCGAGCACCGGTTCACCCAGGACGTGATGGCCTCTCGTCACACCGGCACCGCAGGGCTTGGCGCCCGCTGGTGCTCCCTGCCGTGCGCGGTCCCGGTGCTGTGCGCCGGTGCGAACGGCGAGGGGATGGCGGCGTTGCAGACCGCGGTGATGGCCGCCGAGGCCGAGGGGCTGCCGCTGGCCCGCATGGTCGTGGCCGTGGTGGCCATGAGCGAGGGGCGGCTTCCTGCCCCGGTCAAAGCCGGCGCCACCATGCTTCAGCCGAAGGTCGGCGCGATCGTCCAGGTGCCGTACGACGAGCGGATCCGTTCGCACGGCCTGCGTGACGCTGCCCGCCTCAAACCCCGGACCTTGGCGGCCGGACGCCAGTTGGCGGAGGCCGTCTTGTCATCGGCGCACACGTCCTGGGGCGAGATGCTCCCGCACGCCGCCGTCCCCGCCGCCTACACGGAAGGAACCACGCCCCGTGGCCTCGCTCCTCAAGCCGCTGATCACCCTCGCTGACGGCGACCCGCTGAGCCCCAAACAGCCCAAGAACCTCCCCGGCAACATAGGCACGTCCACGGACAACCTGATCGGGTGGTCCCTGACGGGCGCGCTGATCGCCTGCCTGCTGGGCTTCATCTTCGGCTGCGCGCTGATCGGTGTCGGACACAACACGGAGAGGCCCGACATGGCCGCCCGCGGCAAGCGGTCGGTGCTGTGGTCCCTGGTCGCCGCCGCCGGCGTTGGCACTGTTTTCGGCCTGGTCAAGGCCTTCTACAACATCGGGCAGGGCTGAGGCCCATGTCCCTCGCCTCACTCGACCAACGACGCCGGGCCGCGCGCCGCCGCCTGACGCTCCTCGCGGCCGGAGTCCTCGCAGCCGGCGCGGGCGTCACGGCCTTCTTCGTCCTCGGCTCGGACGACTCCGGCAGCGGAGGCGGTCAACACGAGGCCTCCCCGTCTGCATCCGCGCCCGCGGCAATCCCGACCGGCGGCTCGAACACCCCGACCCTGCTGCCCAAGGCAAAAGAAGTGAGGGAAGGGGTGCCCGTCGGCTACCCCCACACCCTGGAAGGCGCAATCTCCGCCGCCGCGCACTACACGGACGCCAACGACCTTTTCACCCCCGAGGCGGCAGAGCGGCAAGGGAAGGTCATGGGTGAACCGAACTACACCCAATTGATCGGGACATACGCCCGTATGGCTGCGCAGAAGGCCAGACAGGACCGTGGTCTTCCTGAAAGCGGAGAGTCGGACACCGCGAATTTCTATGCCAACCAGTCTCGTGCGTACTCCATCGCTTCGGCAGCGGACGACAAGGTGACGGTGTGGCTGCTTACCGACTCCACCGTCTCCGTAAAAGGGGTCAGCAAGAACAGCACGCAGGTGCGCGGAGCCGTCATGGTGTGGGCGCAGGGCGACTGGAAGATGAGCGTGGATACGTTGGACGGCCTCCCCGAGCGGCAGCCCAAGCCAGCTACTCCCGGCAGTCCCGAGGCGGCTCAGGAAGGATGGCGAGCCCTTGCGTACGAGAAGTAGCCGCCCTGGAAAGATCCTGACGCTGCTCCTGATGGTGACCGCCCTCCTGGGCGGAATATCAGCCGACGCTTTCGCCGACGATCCCAAGCAGAAGCCGCCCACGAGCCTCGCGGAATGCATCAAGAACAAGGACACAAAATCCGCTGAGTGCGGAAAGCTGCTGCGCAAGGAGTGCGGGAACGACCCATCGAAGTACAAGGGGAAGGAATGCACAGAATACCTCTCCCTCATGCTGCACAGGAAAGTTCCTGAGAAGGGAGAAGGGGACTGCAAAGGCGGCCCCGTCATCAAGGACTCTTGTGAGACCACTAACAAGGTCGAAGACGTCGTCAAGGACCCAGTCGGTACCATCGCCACGGCCGCATTCGACGCTGTTTCAGGCAACTTCGGGAAGGCTGCAACGGAGGTCCTGAGCGGTCTGACCGACGTGTTTCTGAAGGTGTCGGTCATCAACCTGGACAACAAGGGTCTGCTCAACGTCTACAGCATGACCTGGGCGCTCTCCTCGCTGGTGGCGCTCTTGCTGATGATCTGGCAGTTCGCGAAGGCCGGCTACAGCGGTGAAGGCGTCGCCGCCGCCACGGCCATCGCGGGTCTCGCCAAATGGGCTGTGACCACCCTTGCCTCACTTGCCGTCACACAGGCCGCGCTCGGAGCAGCGCATGAGATCAGCGTGTGGATGATCGACCAGTACAAGGACGGCGGTGGTGAGAAGGCGTTCAAGGACTCCCTCAACCACGCCTTCAACTTCAACGGGATCACGAACACCGCGCTGGTGCTGCTGCTGGCGATCCTCGCGGCGCTGGTCTCTCTGATCCTGTGGGGCGAGATGCTCCTCCGGCAGGCGGCCATCCAGGTCCTGGTGGCCTGCATGCCGATCGTCGGTGCGGGCGGCATCATGCAGGCGACGAAGGAGTGGTTCCCCAAGGCGAGGAACGCCTTGATCGCGCTGATTCTGATCGAGCCCGTCGTCGTGCTGATCTTCGTGATCGGATTCTCCACCACTGGGGAAGCGAAGGGCCTCAAGGACATGCTCGTCGGCCTCTTGACCCTCGTTCTGGCGGCGGTGGCGTGGCCGACCCTGGCAAAGTTCATGACCTTCACGAGCGTGGGTGCCGGTGGCTCCCTGGCCTCGGGCCTGCTCGGTGCGGCGGGCGGCACGGCCGCCAGCCTCTTCGGCACCGGCGGTGGGTCCCCGTCCGGGGCCGGTGCGATCGGCAACGGCCGCTCCTTCACCCAGGCCGTAGAGGCCGAGAACGATGGTGCGGTCGCCCAGGACGGTGCCGCAGGCCGGGCCCGCGCTGGCGGGATGGCCTCGGGCATGGCGGGCATGGGCAAGCTCGGCGCCGCCGCCATGGCACTCCAGGTCGCCAAGGCCGGCAAGGAACTCACCGAGGGCAGCATGGAGGCCATGGCCGCCCACGCCGACCTCGGCCCGGGCAAGGACATGGGCGGGCACATCAGCATCCCCCCGCGCAGCGGCGAGCCGCCCGCCGGCCCCGGCCCCGCGGAAGGCGCCGGAGGAACTGCTCCGCCGCCGCCCGCGCCGGAAGGACCGGCTGACCGTTCGGGCCCGCCGCCTGCGATGCCTCTCGACAGCGCGGAGCCGCCGCCCGCCCCCGCCCCTGCGCCGCGAGGCGAAGCGCCGGCCGACACGGGCACCTCGCAGTCGGACCCTGTCGACATGAGCTGGCCATCGGCGCCGTCGGCGGCGCAGACCGTGAGCGGGCCGTCAGCACCGACGCAGCCGCAGACCGTCGATATGAGCTGGCCGTCGGCGCCAGTACTGCCGCCCCCGAAACAGGGGCCCGGTGAGAACGGGGGGACGACGTGAGTCAGGACCGACCACTGGTGTATTCGGGCTGGCAGTCCGAGCGCCAGGGCTTCATGGGCTCGATGTCGCTGACCGGCTGCGTGCTGGTCGGCGCGGCCGCCCTGGCCATCCTGATCCCCATCTACGCCCAGGACATCTCCGGCGAGCTGATCGGCGTGCCGCTCGCGGTGCTGCTGGTCGCGCTGGCCACGGTCCGCATCTACGGCATGACCGCCGATGAGTGGGCCTCGCTGGCAATCCGTCACCAGATCAACGTCGCAGGAAGTAGAGACGTGTTCTTCTCAGGAGTGTTCGCCCCCCGACGTCGTACGGACGACCAGCAGCCGATGGACCTGCCCGGCGTCCTGGCCCGGCTGCGGATCCTGTCCGCCCCCACCGGCGGCCAGGAGGAGCTGGCCGTCGTCTACGACCCGCTGGAGAACACATACAGCGCCGTACTGGAGATCCGCTACCCGGGCCTGGCCCTGGAGGACACCGACCAGATCAACCGCCGCGTCGCCGCGTGGGGTGCCTTCCTGCGCGCCCAGTGCGTCGAAGGCGGCCCGATCGTGCGGATCGCGGTGCACGAGCGGTCCCAGGCGGACGACGGCACCGCGCTTCAGTCCTGGACCGCCGCCCACACCCACCCCGATGCCCCGCGGGCCGCGGTCGCCGTGGTGCAGGAACTCGCCGCGCGAGGCGGGACCGTAGCCAACACCCGCGCCACCTTCCTCACCCTCACCCTTTCCGCGTCCCGAGCCCGTCTGGCGATCAAGGGCGCGGGCGGCGGCCGCCTCGGTGCCTGCGCGGTCCTGGTCCGCGAGATCACCGCCATGCACTCCGCACTCGCCGCCGCAGACCTCACCGTCGTCCGCCGACTCGCGCCCCGCGAACTGGCCCAGGTCATCCGCACCGGCTACGACCCGGCCGCGGTCAGCGAGATGGCGCTGCGCAACGGCGCCGCCGAACAGCGCGGATGGGATGGCGTCGAGCCGGGTGTCGACCCGGAGCTCGCCGGGCCCGCCGCAGCGCAGACCGCGTGGGGCACCTACCAGCACGACGGTGCGATATCGGTGACCTACCAGGTCCGCAGCTGGCCCGCCTCCTCCGTCTACGCCACTTGCCTGCAATCCCTCCTGCGCCCCCGGCCCACCGCCCGCCGCTCGCTGACCCTGGCCTACGAGCCGCTCGGGCCGCGCCGGGCCCGGGCCGAGCTGTCGAAGGAGCGCACCAAGCGTGACGTGGCGAGGCGGTTGCGGGCGAAGACGGGGCGGATCGAGTCGATGGACGAGCGGGCCGAGATGGCCCGTTCCCTGGAGCAGGACATGGCCCGCGCTTCCGGTCACGGCATCGTCCGCTTCACCGGGCTGATCACCGTCACCGTCACCGACCCCGAGGAGCTGGAGACCGCGTGTGCGGAACTCCAGCAGGACGGCGCCGCCGCAGGTCTTGAGCTGCGCCGCATGTGGGGCGCCCAGGACGCCGGCTTCGCCGCCGCAGCCCTGCCGCTCGGGCAGGGCCTGCCCGCCCGACGGGCGGTGATCTGACATGGCACTGCCGTTCCTGCGCTCCCGTGACCGGGACGATGACACCTCGCTGCCGTCCCAGCGCTTCGAGCACATGCTGGGCGACGGCCGTCCCCGCCCGGCACCGGCGCCCAGGGACAAGAAGAAGACGCGCGAGGGCGTCGGCTTCGTGCCGCCGCGGCGCGGCGTGAACGCCGCCTATGCCGGCCGCGCCGCCAACGAGGCCAACCCGGAGGTGCACAGGGCCGACACCTCCCAGGTCTCCGGTTTGTATCCGTTCTTGCACGCGAGCAGCTTGCCGCCGGTGGGGGCGTACATCGGCTGGAACGTCCTGTCGATGCGCGCGTTCTCGGCGCACCCGAGCGTGTGGGTGGCCGAGGGGCTGGTCACCAACCCGAACGTGATGATCACCGGGATCCCGGGGTCGGGGAAGAGTGCGCACATCAAGGCGCTGGCCCTGCGGCTTATGGCGTTCGGTACCCACACCCTGATCGCCGGGGACGTGAAAGGGGAGTACAACGACCTGTGCCGCTACCTCGGCTACGAACCCCTGCTCCTGGGCCCCGGGATGAAGGGCCGCCTCAACCCGCTGGACGCTGGCCCCCTGGGGCAGGGACTGGACAAGGTCACCGACCGCGGCGAGCTCCTCACCCGGCTCACCGAGATCCACCGCCGCCGGCTGTCACTGCTGAAGGCGCTGCTCGAACTCCAGCTGCGCCGGACGCTGCTGGCCGAGGAGGAAGAGGCCGTCTCGGCAGCGATCCGGGAGGTCACCGGCGAGCTCGCCGGGAACACCAAGCTGACACCTCCCACCCTGCCGGCCGTCCACGCGGCGCTGAAGGACCCCACGAAGGCGATGGCGTACGAGCTGCGGGTGCGCGACGAGGACATCCAGAGCACCCGGGAGCTCACCCGCTCCATCCGGGCCGCCCTCGGCGCGATGGTCAACGGACACCTCGGCGGCCTCTTCGACGCCGAGACCTCCAGCGAACTCGACTTCTCCGCCCCGATTCAGTGCGTCGACATCTCCCGGATGAAGAGTTACGGCGACGACATCGTGAGCATGATCCTCACCTGCGTCAGCTCTTGGGCCCAGGCCGCGATCGACACCCCGGGCCCGCCCCGCCTGGTGGTCCGTGACGAGCTGTGGCGGGCGATGCGCTCCGGCGGCTCCTCCATGGTCCGCAAGATCGACTCCGACCTGAGGTTGTCGCGCGCGGACGGCACCATCCAGGTCCTCGCCACCCACCGCCTCACCGACTTCGAGGCCGTGGGCGCCGCGGACTCCGAGGCCGTCGCCATCGCCAAGGACATGATCAGCAGCTGCGAGACGCGCATCCAGCTCGCCCAGGACTCCCGCCCGCTCCAGGCCATCCAGGAAGCGGTCGGACTCACCGACGCCGAGTACGAACTCATCAGCTCCTGGGGCAAGGCCCACGCTGGCCGCGCCCTGTGGAAGGTCGGCAAGGCCGGCAGCCACCCGGTCCAGCTGCACCTGACGGCGCTGGAGAAGAAGCTGTTCCACACCGACGAGCGGATGACGGCATGAGTACAGGAGGGAAGTCCGCCAGCAGCGGGGGACTGCTGGCACCGAGCCTGCTGCTCGGCGGTATCGGGGTCGCAGGCTGCACGCTGGTCACGGGGCCGGCGGCCGCGCTGCTGTCAGGACGCGGCTGGGCCACGGCCGACGCGGACCCGGCCACCACCGTCATCACCGCCATCGCCCAAGGACCCGGGCAGGCCTGGACCCCAGGACCGCCCGGCTGGCTGTTCTGGGCGCTGACGGTGCTGGTGTGGGCGGTGCTGGGCTGGGCCGGTCTGTGGCTGTGGAAGCGCTTCGGCGGCCCGCAGCAGGGCGGGGCGCAGTGGGGTGGCGCCCGCGTCGAGCGCAAGCTCAAGGTCGACGAGGCCCCGGAGAAGCGGCGCAACCAGATCACGGCCGGCCGCGGCATGAGCACCAAGAAGATCGTGGCGTCCCGCCCGAACATCAGCGCCACGGTCTTCGGCGTGCCGGGCAGCTCCAAGACGACCGGCCTGGTGCTGCCGAACGCCGCCGAGTGGCAGGGCCCGCTGGTGGTGACCACGACCAAGGCCGCCGACCTCGACATCATCTACGCCCGCCGCCGGGCACTGGGCCCGGTCTGGGTCATCGCCCCTGCCGGAATCCCCGGCCGGCCGACCCAGAAGTGGTCGCCGGTGGACTACTGCACCGACGCCAAGGCCGCCGACCGCATGGCCGCCTGGATGGCAGAAGCCGCCTCATCCAGCGACGACAAACGGGCCGCCCCCTGGATCGACCAGGCCAAGAACGTCCTCAAGGGCGTGCTGCTCGCCTCGCACCTGTCGGGCGGCGGCATCAACGGCATGCGCCGCTGGCTCGGCCTCGGCAAAGACGCCGTCGACCACGTCCGCGCCGTCCTCCTCCAGCACGGCTACACCGACGTCGCCGATGACTACGCCTCCCCCTGGCTCCGCCTGCACGAAGACGGCATCGGCAGCATCCAGTTCAGTCTCAACGTCCTTGCGCGGGTCTACGCGGACGAGGAGGTCCGGGAGACCTGCTCCGGCACCGACTTCACCGTCGAGGAGCTTTTGGACCAGAACGGCACCGTCTGCCTTATCGCGAGCGAAGCGGACGCCGAGCGGTTCGCGCCGCTGCTGACGTCGATCATCGCGTCGATCATCCACGGCGCCGAAGTCCGCTACAACAGCACCGGTCGCCCCCTCAATCCGTCCCTGGGCGTCATGGTCGACGAGGCCGGCAACATGCTCCGCTACCCCCGCCTGCCGAACATCCTGACCACCGGCCGCGGCATGGGCATCGACCTCCTGACCGTCTGGCACGACCTCTCCCAGCTCCGCGAACGGCTCGGCACCCAGAAGGCGAACACCGTGCTGTCCGCAAGCGGTCTGCGCATGCTGCTGCCCGGCTGCGGCGACCTGGAGACCCTGCGCTACTTCTCCGGCCTCTACGGGCGCACCGAGACCCTGCGCACGTCCGTCGGCCACTCCCAGGGGCAGTACTCCACCAACACCTCGACCACCGAGACCGACCTCGCCCCCATCCACTCCCTCCAGCAGCTGCCCGACTTCACCGCCATCGCCCAGTACTCGAACCTGCCGCCGATCAAGGTGCGGATGCGCCTGACGTTCCGTGACAAGGACCTCAAGAAGCTCCTCAACCCGACGGCACCAGGACGCGTGACCCTGACCAAGCCCACGAACAGGGCCACCAGGATGTTGAGGAAGGTGATCAGCCGTGTCTGAACCGTTGGACGACCTCGCGGGCCAGTGGCCCTCACCACCGGACGGGGACGACGGAGCGGAGCCGGAGGAGCCGGAGCCGCAGCGGTGGGTGTGGGCGGCCATGGAGCCGCCCGAGCGCCGTGCCCGGCTCCGTGAGCTCGCCGATTGGGTCGACTGGCTCCGGACCACCTTCGAGCTCCACAACGCCATCCCGCGGTGCTGGTACATGCACCAGCCCGTCGTCGAGCACCTCACCGCGCTCTACGCCGGGTGGCTCCGCGTCTACGCCGGCGACCCACCGACGGGACTGGCCGAGGCCGACTGGATCAACACCCTCCACAGCTTCACCCCGCGCCTTCAGCTGGCCGCCTGCGCGACCGGCACCCACCAGGAGCCGCCCCCGGTCCTCCCGCCGCCGCCCGGCGCGACGGAGGCCTTCGAGCTGTACCTGTCGACGTCCGAAGCGACCACCGCGGCCGCCCGGCATCCGGCCCAGGCCGAGCTGGACCGGATGGCCGAGGCGGCCGACCCGCCTCTGTAGCCAGCACATGGAGGGGGCTGCGTCAGATCGCCCGGACGACGAGCTGGGGGGCGATAGAGCGCCCGCCCGACGCAGGCCGGGAATGAACAACGGGAGATGCACATGGGGGAGCGGTTCTCGACGCCGGATCAGGTGCGCGAGCACTGGCTCGGCGGAGGCGACACCTACCGGGTCTCCGAGACGAAGGCCGAAGCTGACCAGCGCAGGGCCGTCGCCCGCTCCCGGGCCGACCGGTCGTATGACGAAGAGCTGGTCGGGGAAGCGCTCGTCATCGCCCGCATGCAGCGCACGACCCTGCCCGTCCCTGATCAGTACCGGTGGGGCATCTTCCACGCCGGGACCGCGCTGCCGGTGCGGATGATGGAATCCGGCCAGGGGGCCGACCAGGCCCGGGCGCTCGCGGAGGCGATCGACGCGTGGCGGGACGCCGAGAGCGGGCAGCCCTTCGACTGGGACAGTGACGGCCTGTCGGACCGGCTGCGGTCGCCGTACGGGCGCGGGATGCTCGATCAGGTCCGCGGCCGGGCGCCGGGGGAGCGCTGGGCAGGGGCCCCGCCGGCCGAGACACAGACGTACGAAACCGAAGACGGCCAGGCCTACACCTACGCCAAGGTCGACCAGGAACTGCACGTCTTCGCCCCCGGCGGCCTGCTGATCGCTCGCGCTGCCAGCCGGTTCGACGTGAACACCAAGAAGGAAGCCTGGATCGGCGAGACGCGCGACGGGCGCCGCCTTGCCGGGCGCTGGGAGAGCCACTTCGTAGAGCACGCGGTCCAGCAGCACCTCATTGCCCAGCGGGAGCCCGCCGACCGGGACGAGCTCTGGATCCACTACACCGCCGACCGCGCCATGGTGCACGGCAGCGACCGGTACGACGCCGACCTCAAGAAAGTGATGCGCTCGGCCGGCTTCACCTGGTCGGGGTATGCCCAGGCCTATGTCACCGCGGGCACGACCAGACCGGTGGCCCGGGCGCAGAGCGTGGACCGGCTCGCCCGCGCGCTGTACGAGGAGGGCCGCGCAGTTGAGATCCGGGCGGACGAGGACCGGCTGCGCGGCATCCTCGCCCCTGCTGCCCCCGGCGCGGCCGCCGCGAATACCGCCTCCGCCGTGCCGGCTTCGGAGCCCAAGCCGGTGCTGGCGCCGGAGGACCTGACGGACGACCTGCTTGCCGCAGAGCTGGCCCGGCTGACCCGCGAGCGGGACGCGGCCGTGTATGGCGGCACACGTCGCCGCCGCCTTGACGAGCAGCTTGCCCCGCTGACGGAGGAGCACCGGAGGCGGATCGTCGCCTCGTACCAAGAGCGCGCCGACCCGGCCGGGATGACGGAGGAGGAGCTCACCGCCGAGCGGGAGGAGCTGGCGCAGTCGCTGCGCGGCGGCTACGGCAATGACCCGGTGAAGGTGGCCCGGCAGGACCGCGCCGATCTGCTGGAGGCCGAGCACGGCCGCCGTCTTGCGGCGGAGCTCGAAGCGCGTCCGTCGGTCCTCCAGATGACCGACGAGGACCTGCACGCCGAGGGTGAGACGCTGGCCAAGCAGCGTTACGGCACCCACCCGGGAGCGGCGCGCGAGGCCTTCGACGCCCGCCGGACGGCGGTCGGCGTGGAGATCGCCGACCGGCACCTGCGCACCTGGGAGGTCGAGCAGGTCCCGGTCGACCAGCTCGACGACATCCAGCTCACCGAAGCGATCGAGGCCCTGCGCGCCGAGCGCCTGTACGTCACCGCCTTCGCGGGCCACTACGCCTCGAAGCAGCGCGTCGAGCAAGCCCACAACGCGCGCCTGGACGTCCTGCGGGACGGGCAGAAGGGCCGCGACACCAAGGCATTCGAGGCGCTGCTCAAGTCGGACGGCCGGATCCGCCTGAAGCGCCGCTCCCATATGGCCGGCGTGCGGGAGGACGACGTCCGGGTCTTCGTCGACGGCCGCGCGTACGCCGACCTGAGCGAGGACTACTCGGGGTGGAAGGTCTCGATCCTGCTGGGCCGCGGCACGGTGAACACCGAGACGTTGCGTACGGAGGCCTTGAGCTGGCTCATCGAGCAGTACGAGGCATCCCCGCACACCCGTGACACCCGCACGTGGGGGCCGGTGGTCGACGTTGAGCTGCCGCCGGCGTTCGTCTCCCGTGCCGTGGAGGAGTTCACCTCCCTGACCGGGAAGGCTGAGCGGTACCTGGTGGAGCGCATGGCGGAGTCGCCGCGCAATCAGAACTTCGACCACCAGGGCAACAAGTACATGGCGCACTTCCTGGATCTGCCGGAGCGGACGCTGCCGGTGCTGGAGGAGCTGGGGCGCCGCCTGGTCGACATGCTCGACGAGGAACTGGACTCCGACGACCGCAAGACCAGGGAGCGGGCCAAGCGGTCCCGGCCCGCGGTGCTGCGTGGCCTGGACGACATCCGCGAGACAATGCAGGCACGCGGCCTTGAGCCGCCGGCCAACGCGGCCGCCGCTGCGCCGCAGGACGGGGAGACCGATGGTGAGCGAGTACGCGACGACGGCCCGCCGGCACTGGGAGACGTACCGGCCCAGGGAGCTGGCCCAGATGCCGGACCCGGAGGAGTTCTTCGCGGAGCTGGCGGTGGCGGTGCAGGAACGGATCGCGGAGCTGACGCAGGAGCGGATGGGCGAAGCGATGCGGGAGACGGACCACGAGCGGCGGGCGGGCAAGCTCAAGGCGGCGCAGCAGATGGCCCGGGAGCAGGCGCTGAGGGAGATCGTGCTCCTGGAGCCGGAGGAGGAGAGCCGGGACGCGGAGCTGCCCCGCTAGCGACCCGCTTCCGCCCCGCCTCGCAGGACGACCTCGCGCCGGCGGGGGAGCGGGCCAAGGCCGCCGCCAACCTGGCCGCGGTCCGCACCCTCAAGCAGATCCAGGCCGAGGACCGCCCGGCCACTCCCGAGGAACAGCAGGTCCTCGCCCGCTGGTCGGGGTGGGGCTCGGTGCCCGACGTTTTCGCCGCCCGCCCGCAGGAGGATGACCCGGTCTTCGGGCCGGGCGGAGAGCGGGAAGGCGGCTACGCGGCGGCCGCGGCCCGCTGGGAGGCGCTCGCTGACGTCCGCGACCCGCTGCGGGAGCTGCTGGACGATGCCGAGTGGCGCGCGGCCGCCGCCTCCACCCTCAGCGCCCACTACACCCCGCCCGAGATCACCGCCGCCCTGTGGCAGGCCCTGGCCGATCTCGGGTTCGACGGCGGCGAGGTCCTGGAGCCCGGCTCCGGCGCCGGGGTCACCTTCGGCACTGCCCCGGAGTCGGCCCGGCTGACCGGTGTCGAGATCGACCCCACCAGCGCCGCGATATCGCGCCTCCTCGCGCCCGGCGTCACCGTCCTGAACGAGAGTTTCGCCGACACCATCGCCCCCGACGGCGCGTTCGACGCCGTGGTCGGCAACGTGCCCTTCGCCCGCGTCACCCTGTTCGACCCGAAGCACAACCGGTCCCGGCACCGCATCCACAACCACTTCCTGGTCAAGTCGGTGCAGCTGACCCGCCCCGGTGGCGTGGTTGCCCTGATCACCTCCCGGCACACCATGGACGCCGAGCGGGACGCGGCCCGCCGTGAGCTCTTCGAGAGCGCCGACCTGCTGGGTGCGGTCCGGCTGCCGAACAAGGCCTTCACCCGCAGCGCGGGCACCGATGTGGTCACCGACATCCTGATCCTGCGGCGCCGCGCCGCGGGCGAGGCCCCCGGCGACGGGGGCTGGGTGTCCTCCACCCGGCAGGACCTCGGCGGCCACACGCTGCCCGTCTCTGACTACTTCACCGCCCACCCCGAGCACGTGCTGGGCACCCTCACCACCCGCATGGGCGCGCACGGCCCGGAGGTCGCCGTCGACGGCGACCCGGACGTCTCCGTGGCCCTGCATGCCGCCCTGCGGCAGATCACCGACAAGGCGGCCCAGGACCGGCGCGGGTACCAGCCCCACCCCGACGGCCCGCACCGGCCCCATCTGCGATTGCGCCCTGCCGCCGCCGTCACGGACTTCACCGGCCGCCTGTCGGCCGACGCCGACGGCAAGCTGTGGCAGGCCAACAGCAACGGCGACCCCGTCGCCGTCGAGCTGCCGGAGGCCGAGCACGCCCAGCTGACCGCGCTCATCGAGCTCAAAGACTTGGTGCGCGGGCTGAACGACCTCGACCGGCGCGGCACCGAGACGGCCCTGGCCGATGCCCAGCGCCGCCAGACCAAGGCCGCATACGAGCGGTATGTCGCCGAGTACGGGGCCCTGTCCAGGCCGCGCCAGCAGCAGAACGCGACCGTCACCGGCGACAACGGCCAGTCGCACAAGCGGCTGACCGGCTACGGCTACTTCCTCAACGACCCCTCCGCGTTCGAGGTCCTGGCGCTGGAGTGGTGGGAGGCGGGATCCGAGACCGTCCACGTCTCCCAGGTTCTCGACCGGGCCCCGGCCGCCCGCCGCAGCGTGCTCGGGCAGCACACCGACGACCCGCAGCAGGCCCTGACCGCGGTCGTCGCCGAGCGCGGCCACGTCGATCTCGACCACATCGCCTGGATGCTCCAGGTCGAGCCTGCCGAAGCCCGCCGGCGCCTGGGCCGGAGTGTGTTCACCGACCCGCTGACCGGTGACCTGGTCCACAGTCCCGACTACCTCTCCGGCGACGTCCGGACCAAGCTGGCCATCGCCCGGCAGGCCGCCCGCCGCGACCGGGCCTTCGAGACCAACGTCGCTGAGCTCGAACGGGTCCAGCCGCGCGAGCTCCTGCCGGGGCAGTTCGCCATCCGCCTGGGCGCGGCGTGGATCCCCGACGACATGGTCCAGGAGTTCTTCCGGGGCTACCTGGGCGACGCACACCTGACGGTCCAGCACTCCGGCGGTGGGAACTGGCACATCCTCCAGGGCCGCAAACTGGCCGAAGAGGACGAGCTTCGCCACAGCGCGGGCGGGCTGGGCCCGCTGGCCATGGTGTCCAAGGTCCTCAACGGCGGGTCCATGACCGGGCGGCCGGCGGACGACGAGGAAGCCTCACGGGCCGTACGGGTGAAGGCCGACGAGTTCCGCGACGCCTTCGAGGCATGGGTCCTGGACGACTCCCTGCGCGCCGCCCGGATCGCGGAGGTCTACAACCAGCGGATGAACGCGCGGGCGGTGCGCGACTTCACCGGCTCCGCCCCCTCCCTGGCCGGACTCGACCCGGACTTCACGCCGTACGACCACCAGCTGGCGTCCGCCGCCCGCATGGCGCATGAGCGCTGCCTGGTCCTGGCCCACGTGGTCAGCGCGGGCAAGACCGCGACCATGACCATCGGCATGATGGCCATGCGCAACACCGGGCAGATCAACAAGCCCATGGTCACGGTGCCCAACTACCTGGTCGAGCAGTGGGAGGACACGGTCCGCGGTCTCTTCCCGACCGCCCGCATCCTGGCCCTGACCAGTGCCGACCTGGAGGACGGCAAGCGGGACCGGATGCTGGAGTACATCCGGGCCAACGACTTCGACCTGATCATCACCTCCCACAGTTTGTTCGACTCGATCCCGCTCTCCCCGGAGTTCCACGAGCTTTACCGCAACGACGAAGCCCGCCTGCTGAGGGAGCAGGTCGCCCGCGAGCGCAAGCGCGACGGGAAATCGGTCAGCCTCAAGCAGCTCGAAGAGCGCGTCAGCCAGTTCGAGGAAGAGCTCAAGGCCCGCGCGGCCGCCGTCCGCACCCCCGGACAGGTCTATCTCGACGACCTCGGAGTCGACTTCTTCGCGGTTGACGAGTTCCATGAGTACAAGAACCTGGCCGTCCGCTCGAAGATCCCCGGCGCCCGGGTCCAGGGCTCCGGCAAGGCCCAGCACGTTCACGAGGCCCTGGAATGGGCCCGGATGAACAAGCCCACCGGCCCCATCGGCGTGCTGGCCACCGGCACCCCGCTGTCCAACGCGATCGGCGAGCTCCACACGCTGGTGCGGATGGCCGACCCGGACCTGCTGCGGGACATCGACGCCGAGACCTTCGACGCCTGGGCAAGCATGTACGGCCGCATGGTCGAGCGCATGGAGATGACCACCGACGGCAAGGGCTTCAAGAGCGTCGAGCGGTTCGCCTCCTTCCACAACGTCCCCGCCATGGTGCGGCAGCTGTGGTACCCACTCGTCGACTACAAGAGCGCCGAAGACCTCGGCCTGGAGCTGCCCCTCATCAAGGGCGGCGAGCCGGAGCTCATGCTCGTGCCGGCCACCGCCGACCAGCTCCAGCGCATGCAGGAGCTCGGCGAGCGCTACGAGGCCTTCCGCAAGGGAGGCGTCGACAAGAGCATCGACAACCCGCTGGCGATCAACAACGATGCCCGCGTCATCGCCCTGGACTCCCGGCTGATCGACGCCGGCGCCGAGCCCAGCAGCAAGCTCGCCGCCCTCGCGGACCGCATCGTCGCGAAGCACGAGGAGACCAAGAACAACCGCTACACCTACAGCGCCACCGACAAGCGCCCCCACCCCGTCCCGGGCGCGCTCCAGTTCGTCTTCCTCAACAACGGCACCCCCGGCGGCAACAACCGCGGCAACTTCAACGCCTACCAGGAGCTGAAAGACCTCCTCGTCGCCCGAGGCATGCCCGCCGACAAGATCGCCTTCATCCACGACGCCGCACGCGCCGACCAGCGCATCAAACTCCAGCGCGACGCCAACCACGGCGGCATCAACGTCCTGGTCGGCTCCACCATGCGTATGGGCAAGGGCCTGAACGCGCAGAACCGTGCCGTCTCGCTTTACCACGTGGACCCGGACTGGCGGCCCTCCGACATGGCCCAGCGCGACGGCCGCATCGTCCGCAACGGCAACCAGAACGAAGAGGTCGAGATCGTCTGGATGGCCACGGAAGGCACCTTCGACTCGCGCATGTACGGCCTGCTGGCCACCAAGGCCAAGGGCTTCAACCAGCTCTACAAGGCCCGCGTGGACGACACCAGCGACGAGATCATGGAGGTGGAGGACGCCAACCTTCCCTACGAGGAGGCCATGGCGATCATCTCCGGCAACCCCTACCTGATCGAGCAGGAAGAGCTCCGCAAGGAGCTGCGGACCTTGGAGCTCGACCAGCGCAACCGCGCCACCCAGCGCGCGATCCTCGGCAAAAGGCTCAACGAGCTCCGCATCGACATCGAGAACCTGTCCAACGACATCCCCCGGCGGGCCCGCGCGCTGCCGCTGCTCGAACCCGTCCTCGGCGACGACTTCCGCATCACCCTCGCCGGGACCCAGTACACCAAGCACAAGGACGCGGCGGCGCCGCTGATGCAGCTCCTGACCGGTGTCGGGCAGAGTCTTCCCGCCGGCCGCGCCACCACCCCGGACGCGAAGCTGGGCCGCCTGGGCGGGCTGGACGTCGTCGCCGTGGCCTACCGCGAGGACTCCGGCGAGACCTACGTCCGCCTCCACCTCGACGGCCTGCCGGGCATCGTCCAGCGCTCCACCCTCGCCGAGCTCGCCGAGCTCAAGGGAGAGACGGTCCTGCGGCGCCTGGTGAAGACCATCACCGAAGCCCCCGAGCGCCAGACCGAGGACGAAGGGAACCTCAACGCCAAGCGCACCACCCGCGACCAGCTGCTCATCGACCGGGAGCGGCTGCGCGGTCAGGTCCCCGGCCTGGGGCGCGTTCGAGAGCGCAAGAGCCTGGTGGACACCCTGGTCGCCGCCCAGGCCTCGCTGAACAAGATCGGCAAGCCGAACGACGACGAGCCGGCGTCCGTCACCACCAGCCGCCGTGAGGCCACCGCCCGCCGCGACGACCTGCAACAGCGCCTCGACCGCCTGGCCGCCGAACCCCCCGCCGAGCAGACCTCCACCGAGGCGGGCGCGGTCATGCGCGACATGGACGACGCCGGCCCCCGGCTCGACCCGGCCACCTACACCCCCGTGCAGCGTGAGGCGGAGGCGGCCCTCCTGCGCGCCCACCTTGCCGTTCACGGCCACGACCCCGAGGTCGCCGCCCGCCTCGCCGCGCTCGGCGAGAGCGCCGAGCTGCCCCGGCCCGAGGGCGCCGCGTCCACCGGCCTGCCGCCCGCTCAGGAAAGCCCGCAAACGCCCCCAGCAACCCTCAACGCAGGCTCCGGAGACCGCGTTGGCGGCCCGCAGAAAGTCGCGGAGACCGGCCCCAGCGACAACGGTGAGCCTGCCGAGGAACAGGCCGAGCAAGACCTCCCGGCCCCCGAAATTCCGGCGGCATCCGATGGGGCCCAACCGTCGGCACCCGAGGACACCGGCACCGAAGACACCGCCGGGCCAGACCAGGAGGCGGACGGCGACCCGTACGGAACGGCCGACCTCTTCAACGAGTTCGGGCTGACGCCACCCGAGCGCGTCCCGGCACCGGCCCCGGAGGCAGACCCTGTACCCGAGACGGAGGAAAAGCCCGAGGAAGTTGCTGAGGGGCAGATGACCGTGGAGGAGGCGCAGCCCGCTCCCGTGCCCGCCGAGCCGGTGTCGAGCGATGATCGGTGGGAACGGCTCACGAGCGCGGATGGGCAGCTGGCCTTCACACTCCCGCGTGTTCCCACCGACGACGTGCTGCCGGAGATCGTGGAGAGGTACGTGCGCCGGCGCGAGGAGCTCGCCGCGGCGGTCGAGACGCGGAACGCCCACAGTGGCCAGAGCTCCGAGGAGCGGAACGAGCAGCTGGCGGAGTGGCGCCGCAGCTACAAGGCCGACAACGGCCTTGAGCCGTTCAAGCCCTTGCCGTCCCTGCGGTTGACCCGGCGTCCGGACGCCCCGGCCCGGAAGCCCGCGGAGTACGCCCTCGGCTCCTGGGTGACCTGGCAGGACACGACGACCGGCACGCAGGTGACCGGACAGGTCATGTCGCCCGGCGCGGGCAAGGACACCTGGTACGTCAGCACCGACCGCACGGGAGTGACCGGCGAGTACCACGTGCTCAGCCGGAGCGGGAAGAAGAAGACGGGCTACAGCTACAGCATCAGCGGCGCCGCGACCGATCTCCGGCCCGCCGACGGGCCGCCGGAGGTACTGCCGTTCGAGAGCCTGCCGGCGGTCGCTGCCGTTCCCGCACGCCCCGTGGCGTCGTACGCCGACTACGTGTCCAAGGGCGGGATGGCCCCGGTGCGTGAGCCGGTGCCGGTGATCGTCGGCCCGGACGAGGCGCGCTCCCAACCCGCGGAGGTCGTCTTCCCCGTCACCGCCGACGGCATCCCGTTCGTCGTCAAGATCGACCAGGACGACGCCTCGCTCACCACGCTGTACTCGCTCCGCGTTGAAGTCGACGGCGACATCGTGGCCGAACTGTGGCAAGAGGACTCGCGGGGTGCCGCTATCGACGCGGCCGTACGCGCGGCACGCCTCGCCCGCGAGCTCGCCGACAAGCCGCTCTACGCCCGCTACCGCAATCGCACCCTGGACGTCGCCGAAGACGGGGTGTGCGCCAAGTGCAACCGGCAGTCGGACGGCGGCACCGAGGCCCAGCCGTTGTACCGGGTCGACGGCGGAGACCCGACGTGCGCCCCGCACATCGCCTCCGCCCTCGACGTCAGTGCGACCGAGGTGGCAGAGCTGGGCACCGCGCGGCGCATCATGGCGGTGCGCACCGTCCCCGAGCCGCACCCCGAAGCGGAGCCTGCACCGGCCGAGGAGCCGACGGCCCCCGGGGCCGCGCCGGCGCCGGACGAGCCCCGCCTTATCGACCGCGCGGCTGTGGCCCCCGGCGACCTGGTCACGATCACGCTGGACGTGCCCGGCGTCGTGCACCCCGGCAGGGAGGTTCCCGGGGCCGTCTCCGTCACCGGATCCGTCTACCCGGCGTACCGCGACTACCACCAGAGCGCCGTCCTGCTCGACTCGGTGATCCACGACGCCGAGGGCAACGAGGTGACCACCAGCGCAGACGTCACCGTGCAGATGCCTAACCAGGTGCACGTCACCCCGGCCGGACACCGCGAGGACCTGCGGCCCGAGACCCGCATCGTCACACAGATCCGCGTCGGTGACCTCATCGCCGAGGGCGGCACCCGCGGAGAGATGATCACCGAGGTCCGCTACGCCCACAACCCCCAGGGCGCCACCGGTTTCTCCACCCGCGACGTCGCCAAGGGGACCGCCAACGGCTTCTCCCTGCGCAACACCGACGAGATCCGCGTCGTGCCCCGCGAACGACGGGCGCCCGAGCACCTCGCCGACCTCTTCGGCAGGCACACCAGCCGCCTCCAGGCCGCCACCGAGACCCGGCGCATCCATGAGCTGCACACCGCCCTCGACGCGGCCGCAGGCCGTCAGTGGCCGGACGCCGACGGCCCCCAGGGCGCGCTCCGTGCGCTGCGGGACGCGATACAGGGGATCGATGCCGACGGCTCCGGCCTGGACACCTACCGGGCCAACGCGTCGGCCATGACCACCGCGGCGGCCGCTGCGACGGCCCTCTTCGAAGCGGCCGACGACACCGCCCGGTACAGCGGCTACATCGGCGAGCCCCTGCACCACCTCCGCCAGCACTTGGACGTACAGGTCCACCGGCTGCAAGCGGACGTCGCGCGCCTCGCCCAGCGTGAGGAGGAACGTGCGCC
This sequence comes from Streptomyces sp. NPDC046215, assembly GCF_040646215.1. NCBI lineage: Bacteria > Bacillati > Actinomycetota > Actinomycetes > Kitasatosporales > Streptomycetaceae > Streptomyces > Streptomyces sp. NPDC046215. The sequence continues at coordinate 74,336 of NZ_JBEYZW010000030.1, forward strand.
CGCAGCCGAACCCGTGGTGGGTACCCCGCCCGAGCGCCGTGAGGCAGAGTCGGCCCCGCCCGCTGTCGAGCAGCCCGGACCCGACACGACGGTGCGTGATGCCGTCGGCAGGGCACCTGTTGCCGACCCCGCGGTGACCGGGCTGACCGGTGATCAGCTCGGCCTGCCCTTCGACGACCAGGAACCGACCGAGGACGCCCCCGCGGCGCCACAGCCCGGACCCGCCCCGGCGTCCCCGTCCCCCGACCCCTCCGAGCTGAGGAGTGAGCAGACCGTGACGGATCAGGCACCGCCGAAGGAACCCCTCGAAGTGCTGCACAAGGGCTCCGAGGGCAGCGGCACGCCACCCGCCGAGGATGCCGACGTCCAGCCCGACGCCGCAGGCGCCACAGAACAGGGCCCTGCGGCGGCGGCCCGCGCCGTTGCCCCCGCACCCTACTGGCGCGATATCGGCGCCGAGAGCAACGACCAGGCCGCCGAGCGGTTCGGGGGGGCCAACCGCGTCCGCGCGTTCGCCAACATGGCCACCGTGCAGTACGTCGCATCGGCACTCAACAACCCCTACGCCCATGTCTGGCTGGGCGGTCGCCTGATCGGCCGCATCGAAGACCTCAACAGCATCGGTAACGCAACGCGCCCGGGCCCGGCCCTGTGGGAGGCCCGGCCCGTCTTCGGCTTCTCCGACCGGGAACGCACGCGATTCCGCAGCCAGGATCCGGCAATCGCCGACCTCGTCGTGCGCGCGCTACAGGAAGGACCTCCGGCCGTGGACCGCCTGAACAGCGCCATGACCGACTCCTTCACTGCGAGCCTGGCTCCCCCCGGGGAAGCGCTGGCACAGCTCCCAGCCCAGATGCAGAGGGAACCGGCCGCAGTGGAACGCCGGGCTGAGCTCGCCGACATCCTGCGCGCCTTCACCGAGGGACAGAGCCACAGCGGCAACATCGCGAGCGACCTCGCGACCGCGCACGACAGCCTGATGTGGCTGCACGGCACACAGCCCGCGACCGCCACACAGGCCCAGGCCGACCTGGAACGCCGCGCGGCGGCGGCCGCGTACTTCCTCAATGTCTTCCAGCCCGAGGACCCCCGGGCTGCACTCCCCCAGCCGAGCAGCGCGCCGAACCAGAAGCAGACCACACAACTGCCCGCTGCGTCGCGCGCCGACGAACTCGACGGCACCAGCATCGACAACGAGCAGCCCGACACCGCCGAGCAGTCGCCCGAGCCGACCGGTCTGCCTGATGCCGCCGCCGTACCGAAGGACGACGAGTCCCGCGATGCCGCCGCACAGACACGGAACGGCGACGGCCTTGCAGCAGCATCACCCCCGACCCCAAGCCCGTCCGGTCCAGCCGCCGACGAACAGCGGGAAGGGGCTCCCCCCACTGCGACGGACGAGCCCCCCGCCCCAGGGACCAGCGACGAGACCGCCGTGCAGCTCGACAACGCCGCGCCGGATACCACGCCCCGCACGCTCGGGGAGAGCGGTGACGAGTCGGTGGACAACCAGGCCGAACCACTGCCCCAGAGCACCGTCGACAGCACCGGCGGTAGCTTGTCCGCGGGACCGTCGCCACAGGAATCGGAAGCCCGGCAGCAGTCGACAACCACCGGATCAGACAGCATGGAGGGAACCACCATGGCCACGCCCACGCCCACCACCGATCCGGAGCAGGCTCCTGCGACACGGCCCGCCCCCGAGCCGGCGCCCCTGCGCCCTGAGCTTCCTCTGTGGGCGGGCAACGACCTGCCCAACGGCAAATGGGAGCGCCGCGGCGACGTCCTGCACGACTACTTCGACGGCCGCCCCATGTGGCAGCTCAAGCCGGGCGGCGCCGCCCAGCAGCCGCCCATGCCGCCTTCAGAGGCCGCCGCCGAGCCGAAGCCGGCGGAGGTACCGGCGGACGGAGACCTGTGGGCGGGGTTCGAGGAGGTCATGGAGGCCTGGAAGGAGCACGTCCCCGCTGATCTCCGCACGACCGAAGAAGCCTGGGCGGCCGTACAGAGCGACCTGCGAACGCTCCGCCAGGCGCTCCAGGCGGAAAGCGCCCCTCCTGCTCAGCCTGCCCGGCCGGCGACGCCCGCCCCCGCACCCAAAGCAGAGCCTGAGTCGGCCGCCGAAGCGGTCAACACGGCCCTGGACAAAGTCGATCAGCACACCACCACCAGCCTCCGGGACTCCCCCGAGTGGCAGCGCTTGCAGACCATTCGCGGTGCCGCCCGGCACCTGTGGGACACGTTCAAGGAGAAGGCCGGGGCGTTCTGGAACTCCCTGCGCGAAGACACCCGTTTCCAGGGGTTCTGGAAGACCGTCTCCATACGCGTGTGCGAGAAGATCGCGGAGGTGGCCACCGCCGGGGCCGACCGGATCCGCCGCTCGACCGCGGGTGACCTCCCCACCGCCGATGCCCTCCTTGCGCTCAGCGACACCAGCCTCGCCTACAGCACCGCGGCACGCGCGAGCACGGCAGAAGTCCCGCAGCCGAAGCCGCAAGCCGAGGTCCAGCAGGCCGTAGAAGCGCAGCAAGTGAAGGCCGACACCACCGGCGTGCAGCAGCCACCCGCCCAAGCCCAGCAGGCACCGGCCGAACCTCAGCAGGCGCCGCAGGCCAAGCGCCCTGCCGGCCCACTCCCGTACGCCTCGCAGGACGAAGCGGTCCAGGCCTCGATCAACGTCGTGCAGCACTTCCGGACATGGGTCGAGTCCCCCATGGGGCAAGAGCTGCTGGCCAGCAAGCACCCGCGACTCATCGCCTTCAAGAACGCATGGGAGAGCCTCCCGCCGGCGGAACTGCCCACCGGCCCCGGCCCGGCCACCGTCCCGTACGGGGAGGTAGCCAAGACGGCCCGGTCCCTGTGGCGGAAGGCAGCGGAAGCAGGCCGCTTCGCCGACGCGGACCTCAAGACGCTGCGCGCCGTCGCCGACAGCGCGGAAGCTCACTCCCAACGCCTCGCGAAGACCACGCCCGTCGGCGCCGCAGAGCCTGCGGCCCCTTCCCGCCGTGCTGCGGTGACCACGCCCGGCGCCGCCCAGCAGGCCCCGCCGCGCCCGCGCGTGGCCACTCCTCCGCCGAACGGGGCGGCGCGTCCGCCCCGTATGTCGGCGTAACCGCTACGCCGTCGTGCTGGCCCCGGGGGCAGGTGCCCACAGGCCAGCGCGACGTGCGTCTCCGAGGCTGTCCCTGTTCACAGCGACTGGCCGCGGCCGCGTGGCGGGTGCTGCGGTCCCTTGCTGCGGGGCGCCTGCACGCCCGGCGGGGGCACTGCCCGGGGCCGTCGAGCCGGACGCAGGACGCCTTGCAGCTGCTGCCGCAGACCGTCCTCGGCCTGGCGCTGCACCACCGGCAGGCGGCCGCGCCGCTGGATCTCGGCAGCCGTCTGCTGCCGCAGACGCCCCAGCCGACTCGCCCGCGCAGCCGCGGTAAAGGCCCGCCGCTCGGCGTACTGACGGTCTTCCACCGCTGAGGTCTGCGCCCGGGCGATCAACTCCGGCGATGCCCCCTGGTCCTTCAGTCGCTGGACAACGTCGAACGCCTCCTCCTGCCCCGGCGGGCGCGAGGCGCGCTGAGCGGCCTTCTCGCCGCGCTTGAGCCGGGCATGCAGCTGGGTCAGCTCCTTGTCCGGCAGCAGCTCCAGCGGGGCATCCGGTGTCGGCGGTTCGGACACCAGGGTCCGCAGGACCGACAGCTCCCCCGCGTGCGCCATCCGTAGAGCGCTGCGAGGATCGGGGTCGGCCATTACGGCGATGGACTCGGCGTCAACGGTCACGCGGTGCAGGACGGGACGGGAAGTGTTATCGATCTCTGCGCGACCGGCGAACGTGATGACGACCTCGCGGTGGCGCACCAGCCATCCACGGGCCTCGTCCGCCGGCAGCGGCCGGGCCCGCCCGGCCGTGAGCGCCTGCACGGCGCCGGGCTCTCCCCTCCAGCGGCCGTCGGGCCCGCGCTCGTTGACGTAGAGCTCGTCAGCGGCCCGGTTGGTGATGGTGATCCGGCGCACTGCCGCACTGGCCTCGGCCGCCGCGATCGTCTCCGGCATCATGCGAATGGCCAGGTCATGAGCGTTTGGAGGGGTCCAGCGGCCCGCCGCGAGATACCGGTGGAGGCTGTCGAGCCGGCTGCGCTCCTCCGGCACAGCCAGCCCGATGACCTCCACGCTGTGGCCGGCCCGGGCGAACCGCTCTGCGGTGGCGACCGTCATCGCGGGATCGCGGAAGATGCCTTCCAGCATGAGGCTGTAGCCGTTGTCCAGGGCGTGCTCGATGCTCATCCGCACCCAGGCGCCGGAGGCCTGCCCCGTGGCGTTGGGGAACAGCAGCGGCTGCTTCTCCAGCAGCTCCTGGTAGCGGGGGTGGAACCTGCGCAGCTCGTCCCCGGTCAGCGGCACCAACTGGCGGTCGGCGTGACGCTGTTCCGCTGCGGCCATGGCCTGGCTCTTGCCCGCGGCGGGCTGACCGCCGAGCAGTACCAGCACCGGATCGCGCTGCGGGGTGTAGCCGGAGAAGACGAAGTTGCGGACCTCGGCCGCGAAGATGCGGGTCAGCTCGGCCTCGGAGAGGAAGAAGTCTTTCGCCTCAGCCACGGCCGGCCTTCAGCTCCTCCAGCTCTGCCTGCCATATGCGGATGTGCATGATGAGCTGGCCGCGGTCGTGCGCGGGCACGGCGCGCTTGGCGTCGCGCAGATCGATGATCTTCTGCCACAGGCGAGCGCGCTCCGCTTCGTCGGCCGCGGCTCGGTGGCGAGCGA